>NZ_WAAS01000219.1:0-11091 GCF_008806585.1 Micromonospora sp. AMSO12t | reverse complement strand
CTCCGGTCCTCGGCAGGAGGCCTGCGCGGCAACTGCCGGGACACGGGGTGCGGGATCGCGGTGGAGCGGGGTCGAGGGGGACGGGGTCAGAAGCGGGCGGGTTCGCGGTAGACGCCCCACTCGGCGCGCAGGGCGTCGCAGATCTCGCCGAGGGTGGCCTCCGCGCGGACGGCGTCCAGCATGGCCGGGATCATGTTGCCGTCGGTCCGGCCGACGGTGACCATACGCTCGATGGCGGCCTTGACGGCGGCCTCGTCGCGGCCGGCTTTCCGCTCGGCCAGCACCCGGCGCTGCTCCAGCTCCACCTCGTGCGAGATGCGCAGGATCTCCAGGTCCTTGGCGACCGTGCCGGTGTGGCAGTTGACCCCGACGATCCGCTTGTCGCCCTTCTCCAGCGCCTGCTGGTAGACGAAGGCGGATTCGGCGATGTGGCCGGTGAACCAGCCGTCCTCGATGCCGCGCAGGATGCCGGAGGTCATCGGGCCGATCTGGTGCGGACCCTCCCCGCCGAGCTGCCGGATCCGGGCGAAGATCTCCTCCGCCTCGGCCTCGATCTTGTCGGTGAGCGCCTCGACGTACCAGGACCCGCCCAGCGGGTCCGCCACGTTGGTCACCCCGGTCTCCTCCATCAGCACCTGCTGGGTACGCAGGGCGATCTCGGCGGACTCGTCGGTGGGCAGCGCCAGGGTCTCGTCCAGGGCGTTGGTGTGCAGCGAGTTGGTGCCGCCGAGCACCGCCGCGAGTGCCTCCACGGCGGTACGCACCACGTTGTTGACCGGCTGCTGGGCGGTCAGCGACACCCCGGCGGTCTGCGTGTGGAACCGCAGCCAGAGCGCCTTCTCACTGGTCGCGCCGTAGACGTCGCGCAGCCAGCGGGCCCAGATGCGGCGGGCGGCGCGGAACTTGGCGATCTCCTCGAAGAAGTCGACGTGCGAGTCGAAGAAGAAGCTCAGGCCGGGTGCGAAGACGTTGACGTCGAGCCCCCGGGAGAGCCCCAGCTCGACGTAGCCGAAGCCGTCGGCGAGGGTGTACGCCAGCTCCTGCGCGGCGGTCGAGCCGGCCTCGCGGATGTGGTAGCCGGAGACCGACAGCGGCTTGTAGCGCGGGATCTCCCGGGCGCAGTACTCCATCAGGTCACCGATCAGGCGCAGGTGCGGCTCCGGGTCGAAGAGCCACTCCTTCTGTGCGATGTACTCCTTGAAGATGTCCGTCTGCAACGTGCCGTCCAGGGTGGACAGGTCGGCGCCCTGCCGCTCGGCGGCCACCAGGTACATGCAGAACACCGGCACCGCCGGCCCGGAGATGGTCATCGACGTGGTGACCCCGGCGAGGTCGATGCCGTCGAAGAGGGCCTCCATGTCGGCGGCGGTGTCGATGGCGACGCCGCAGTGGCCCACCTCCCCGAGCGCCTGCGGGTCGTCGGAGTCCCGGCCCATCAGCGTGGGCATGTCGAAGGCGACGGAGAGACCGCCGCCGCCGGCGCCCAGGATCATCTTGTAGCGCTCGTTGGTCTGCTGGGCGTTGCCGAACCCGGCGAACTGCCGGATCGTCCAGGTCCGTCCGCGGTAGCCGGTCGGGTAGAGGCCCCGGGTGTACGGGTACTCGCCCGGCCAGCCGATGCGCTCGAAGCCCGGGTGGTCCACGCCCTCCGGCGGCCCGTAGACCGGGTCGACGGGCATCCCGGAGAGCGTGGTGAAGTCGGCGTCCCGCTTGCGCGCGGCGTCGTAGCGGGCCTGCCAGCGTGCCCGTCCGGCGGCGATCTCGTCGGCGTTCATCGGCGGGGCTCCTCCTCGAGTCCTCGACTGCACTGCGAGTGTAGAGCCCAGACCTGAACGATCGCTAAGTAAGTTCGTACCGGCAGGTAACCTGGGCCGCCGGACGCGTCACGCGACGGGCGCGGCGGGACCGCCCAGGGCCACGTCGTCGACCCTGATGTTGACCTCGTCAACCCGCAGCCCGTACGCCTCGACCGCCCCGGCGACCTGCTCCCGGACCTCGGCGGTCACCTGCGGCACCGCACGGCCGGCCTCGATCACGATGACCAGGTTGACCACCGCCGCGCCGTTGGTGACGTGGGCCGAGCAGCCGCGCCGGGCGTCGCCGACCTGGTCGAGCCCGACCTTGTCGAGCACCGCGTTGAAGAACCGGGCCACGTCCCCGCCCAGCTCGACCACCCCGGGCACGGACCGCGCGGCGGCCACCGCGATCTTCTCCACCACCTCGTCGGAGACGAGCGTCGTCCCGCCCGGCACCGCGTCCGGCGTCACCGACAGCTCCTGCGTCGCCTCGTCGCCCATCGTCTCCCCACTCCGCCGCGCACCGCCCCACGCCGACCGTGGAGCGGTGCGAGCGTACTAGCTCGACGGGCCCCTCAGGAGCCGAGTTGGGAGAGCAGTTCGTCGGCCGCCGCGTACGGGTCGAGGGCGCCCTCGGCCACCTTCGCGGCGAGCGCCGGCAGCTCCGTACCGTCGCGCAGGGAACCGATCCGGGCGCGGAGCACGCCCAGCGCGATCGCCTCGACCTCGGCGGCGGCCCGCGCCTCCTGGCGGCGGCGCAGCTCGCCGTGCTCGACCAGCCAGCCACGGTGCTTGTCGATGGCGGCGGCGATGTCGTCGATCCCCTCGCCCCGGGAGGCGATCGCGCGCACCACCTGCGGCCGCCAGTCACCCGGGCCGCGCTCGCCCAGGGCGATCATGCCCTGGATGTCGCGGTAGGTGGCGTCGGCGCCGTCCCGGTCGGCCTTGTTGACCACGAAGACGTCGGCGATCTCCAGGATGCCGGCCTTGACCGCCTGGATGGCGTCGCCCATGCCCGGGGCGAGCAGCACCAGCGTGGTGTCGGCCAGCGAGGCGACCTCCACCTCGGCCTGCCCGACGCCCACGGTCTCCACCAGCACGACGTCGCAGCCGGCGCCCTCCAGCACCCGCACCGCCTGCGGCGTGGCGGCCGACAGCCCGCCCAGGTGGCCCCGGCTCGACATCGACCGGATGTAGACGCCCGGGTCGGTGGCGTGGTCCTGCATCCGGACCCGGTCGCCGAGGATCGCCCCGCCCGTGAACGGGCTGGAGGGGTCGATGGCCAGCACGCCCACCCGGTGGCCGCGGGCGCGCAGCGCCCGGACCAGCTCGTTGGTGGTGGTCGACTTGCCCACCCCGGGCGAGCCGGTCAGCCCGACCACCTGGGCCTGGCCGGCGTACGGCGCGAGGGCCGCCGCGATCCGCGGCAGCGTCTCGTCGCCCGACTCGACCAGGGTGATCAGCCGGGCCACGGCGCGCGGATCGCCCGCGCGGGCCCGCTCGACCAGCATCGGCACGTCCCGGCTGCGGCGCACCGGGGGTGCGCCCGTCGCCGGGACGTCGTCGACGATCTCGCTCACTGTGCTGCCTCTACGGGATCGGCCGGCCGGCGGTCAGTGACCGCTCTCGCCGGGAGCCGGGACGTGGATGATCAGAGCGTCGCCCTGGCCGCCGCCGCCGCAGAGCGCCGCCGCGCCCGTGCCGCCGCCCCGGCGCTTGAGCTCCAGCGCGAGGGTGAGCACCAGCCGGGCGCCGGACATGCCGATGGGGTGGCCCAGCGCGATCGCCCCGCCGTTGACGTTGACCTTGTCCGGGCTGACCCCGAGGTCACGGGTGGACTGGATGCCGACCTGGGCGAACGCCTCGTTGATCTCGATGAGGTCCAGGTCCTCGATGCCGAGCCCGCCCTTCTTGAGCGCGTGCTGGATCGCGTTGGACGGCTGCGAGTGCAGGGAGTTGTCCGGGCCCGCGACGTTGCCGTGCGCGCCGATCTCGGCCAGCCAGGTCAGCCCCAGCTCCTTGGCCTTGGCCTTGCTCATGACGACCACCGCGGCGGCGCCGTCGGAGATCGGCGAGGCGCTGCCGGCCGTGATCGTGCCATCCTTGGCGAACGCCGGGCGCAGCTTCGCCAGCGACTCGGCGGTGGTGTCCGGGCGGATCCCCTCGTCCTCGCTGATCACCACCGGGTCGCCCTTGCGCTGCGGGATGACCACCGGGGTGATCTCGTCGGCGAAGTGGCCGTTCTTCTGCGCGGCGGCGGCCCGCTGGTGGCTGGCCGCGGCGAACGCGTCCTGCTCCTCGCGGGTGATGCCGTGCCGCTCGTTGTGCCGCTCGGTGGACTCGCCCATCGCGCAGCTGTCCCAGGCGTCGGTGAGCCCGTCGAGCGCCATGTGGTCCTTGACCACCACGTCGCCGTACTTGTAGCCGCCGCGCTGGCCGAGCAGCAGGTGCGGGGCGTTGGTCATCGACTCCATGCCGCCGGCGACGACGATGTCGAACTCGCCGGCGCGGATCAGCTGGTCGGCCAGGGCGATCGCGTCCAGGCCGGAGAGGCAGACCTTGTTGACGGTCAGGGCCGGCACGGACATCGGGATGCCCGCCTCGACCGCCGCCTGGCGGGCCGGGATCTGCCCGGCACCGGCCTGGAGCACCTGGCCCATGATCACGTACTGGACCTGGTCGGGGGCGACGCCGGCGCGCTCCAGCGCCGCCTTGATCGCCACGCCGCCCAGTTTGGTCGCCGGGAGGTCCTTGAGGTTGCCCAGCAGGCGCCCCATCGGGGTCCGCGCGCCGCTGACGATCACCGAAGCCATGCCTGCCTCCGAGGGGTGCCGACCTGTACGCCTTAACGATTGTTCGGTCAGACTAGCGCCATGGCTGAGAACTCCCCCGTCGAGACCGCTGCCGACTATGTCACAGACATCGGCCTGCGCCGCATCGACCACGTCGGGGTCGCCGTCGCCGACCTGGACGCCGCGATCGACTTCTACCAGCGCACCTTCGGGATGCGCTGCGTGCACACCGAGGTGAACGCCGAGCAGGGCGTACGCGAGGCGATGCTGGCCGTCGGCCCGGACGCCGAGGGCGGCTGCGTGCAGCTGCTCGCCCCACTGACCCCGGAGTCGACCATCGCCAAGTTCCTCGACAAGAAGGGCCCGGGCGTGCAGCAGGTGGCGTACACCGTCGCGGACATCGACGCCGCCTGCGCGAAGCTGCGCGAGCGGGGCGTGAAGCTGCTCTACGACACCCCGAAGCGCGGCACCGCCAACTCGCGGGTCAACTTCGTCCACCCGAAGGACGCCGGCGGGGTGCTGGTCGAACTCGTCGAGCCCGCCGCCGGGCACTGATCCCCACCTTCGGCTCCCGCCGACCGGGCGGGAGCCGGAGGCCACTCCCCCGGCCGCCGGAGAAGGGGCCGGAGGCCACTCCCCGGCTGGTGGGAGAGGGGTCGGAGGCCCCGCCGAGCGCGCCGGTGCGTGGTTCCACCGCCGCCCGGGCACCTCCACGCATCGGCCAATGCAGTTTTTCACAGAGGACTTCCGGCCCTACCTACTCTTCAGTAACGTCCCGCCCCACAGGAGCGCGGCCGGTACCGGATGTGTCGGATGCCGACATGGCGGTGGGCCGCACCGACGCCGACGATGGCAGCACCCAGGCCCGCGTGGGCGGGGTGCGGACGAACGGGAGGTCGACGTGCAGGACATCCTCGAAGCGATCATGGCGGCGGAGGGATCCGACCAACCCGCACGGGAGCTCGCCGGGATCGCCGGCCTGCCGGTACCCGAGACGTACCGCGGCGTGGTGGTGCGCGCCGACGAGACCCGGATGTTCGACGGCCTGGCCACCCGGGACAAGGACCCGCGCAAGGCGCTGCACGTGCAGGAGGTGCCGACGCCGGAACTGGGGCCGGGCGAGGCGCTGGTCGCGGTGATGGCGAGCGCGATCAACTACAACACGGTCTGGACCAGCATCTTCGAGCCGCTGCCGACCTTCAAGTTCCTCGAGCGCTACGGCCGGCTCTCCGAGCTGACCCGCCGGCACGACCTGCCGTACCACGTGGTGGGCTCCGACGCCGCCGGCGTGGTGCTGCGCACCGGGCCCGGGGTGACGAAGTGGAAGGCCGGCGACGAGGTCGTCGCGCACTGCCTCTCCGTGGAGCTGGAGGACGCGGCCGGGCACGACGACACCATGCTGGATCCGCAGCAGCGGATCTGGGGCTT
Organism: Micromonospora sp. AMSO12t; assembly: GCF_008806585.1. Lineage (NCBI taxonomy): Bacteria > Bacillati > Actinomycetota > Actinomycetes > Micromonosporales > Micromonosporaceae > Micromonospora > Micromonospora sp. AMSO12t. The sequence continues at coordinate 5,075 of NZ_WAAS01000219.1, read as the reverse complement.
CGAGACCAACTTCGGCGGCCTGGCCGAGCTGTGCGTGGTCAAGGCCAACCAGCTGATGCCCAAGCCGCGCCACCTGAGCTGGGAGGAGGCGGCCAGCCCGGGGCTGGTCAACTCGACTGCGTACCGGCAGCTGGTGTCGCACCACGGGGCGAACATGAAGCAGGGCGACGTGGTGCTGATCTGGGGCGCCTCCGGCGGCCTGGGCGGCTACGCCACCCAGATGGCGCTCAACGGCGGCGCGATCCCGGTCTGCGTGGTCTCCTCGCCGGAGAAGGCGGAGCTATGCCGGAGGATGGGCGCCGAGCTGGTGATCGACCGCACCGCCGAGGGCTTCCGCTTCTGGAAGGACGAGCAGACCCAGGACCAGGACGAGTGGCGCCGCTTCGGCGAGCGCATCCGCGAGCTGACCGGCGGCGACGACCCGGACATCGTCTTCGAGCACCCCGGCCGGGAGACCTTCGGCGCCAGCGTCTATGTGGCCAAGAAGGGCGGCACCATCGTCACCTGCGCCTCCACCAGCGGCTACCTGCACCAGTACGACAACCGCTACCTCTGGATGCATCTGAAGCGGATCATCGGCAGCCACTTCGCCAACTACCGCGAGGCGTGGGAGGCCAACCGGCTCGTGGCACTGGGCAAGGTCCACCCCACCGTGTCGAAGACCTACGCGCTGGAGCAGACCGGCCAGGCCGCGTACGAGGTGCACCGCAACGCGCACCAGGGCAAGGTCGGCGTCCGCTGCCTGGCCCCGACGGACGGGCTCGGCGTACGCGACCGCGAGCTGCGCTCCCGGCACGAGGACGCGATCAACCGGTTCCGCGGCCACTGACCCGAGGGACGAGGCGCCGTCGCCCATTGCGGTGAACGGCGATTGCCTTTCCGCCTAGTGTCTGACGCTCATTCGAGCGATGCCGACCATGGCGCGACAAAGGGCCGCGGGGTACTCCCGCGGCCCTTTTCCATGTCACGCTCCGTGCCCTCTCCCCTGTCACGCTCCGTGCCGTCCGACCCGCCCGGGACCTGCCAAGATCGGCGATCTGCCCGGTCCTCGGCGGACCCGCAGTTGACCATGTAATGAGGACACGAAAGCTCGGCACCGCTCTTGCGAAGCACCCTGGGGGGTCTGCGAGTATGTCCCAATGCCCCAGCAGTCCTCCCCTCTTGCGTTCTTCGATAACGCGAACTCGCAGCCCGATTTCACCGTTGGCCTGCGCGGCTACAACACCCACCAGGTCGATGACTTCATCGGCCGGATGACGGCCGCGCTGACCCAGTCCGAGCAGGCCCGCGCCGAGGCCGAGCAGCGGATGAACGACGCCCAGCGACGGCTCCGCCAGGCCGAGCAGCGGATGAGCGCGCTGGAGCAGAAGCTCGCCGACACCAACAAGCAGCTCGAGGAGAACAGCCGGCCCACCCTCTCCGGCCTCGGCACCCGCGTCGAGCAGATCCTGCGGCTGGCCGAGGAGCAGGCCAACGACCACCGCAACGAGGCCAAGCGCGAGTCGGAGGGCATCCTCTCCGCCGCCCGCCTCGAGGCGCGCGAGATCACCGACAAGGCGCGCGCCGAGGCGGCGGCCATGAAGGCCAACGCCGAGCGGGAGGCGGGCAGCGTCCGCACCGCCGCCGAGCGCGAGGCCGCCGAGGTCCGCGTCCAGGCCCGGCGCGAGGCCGACACGCTGCGCGCCGACGCCGACCGGGAGACCAAGCAGCTGCGCACGGTCACCGCCCACGAGGTCGCCGAGCTGAAGTCCACCGTCGAGCGCGAGGTCGCCACCCTGCGGGCCACCGCCGAGCGGGAGATCACCCAGCAGCGGGCGAAGGCGGCCCGCGAGGCCGAGGAGAAGCGCGCCGAGGCGACCAAGCTGCTCACCGACGCCCGCGACAAGCGCGACAAGGACCTCCAGGCCCTGGAGCTCCAGCTGGCCGAGCGCCGGGAGAAGGCCGAGCGCGAGGAGTCCGAGCGGCACGCCGCGCAGGTGGCCCAGACCCAGAAGCTGGTCAGCGAGGCCGAGCAGCGGGCCCACGCCGCGCAGGAGCGGGCCAAGGAGATCGAGCAGCGCGCCGAGGCCCGCCGGGTCGAGTCGGAGCGCACCGCCAACGAGACGGTCGACAAGGCCAAGGCGCTGGCCGACAAGACGCTCACCGAGGCGAAGGCCGAGTCGAAGCGCCTGCTCACCGAGGCGCGCACCGAGGCCGAGCTGACCACCCAGGCGGCCCGTCGCGAGGTCGAGGACCTCACCCGGCAGAAGGACGCCGTCACCTCGCAGCTCGGCCAGATGCTCTCCGGCCTCGCCGGCATCGTGCCGGGCGTGCCCGCCACGCCGCCGGCCGCGCCGGCCAAGCCGGAGGCGAAGAAGGCCGACAACGCCGACGAGCGGGTGGCCGCGGAGACCGCCAACTGACCCGACCGACCCACCCGACCGGGGCATGATTTCCACGGCGCGGGGTGACACCGGGTGACCGGTGCGCCCCGCGCCGTACGCTTTTTCCCGCCGAGCGAATTGCCCGGGCGTGTCGGCAGTGAAGTAGGTCCTATCCGGGGCGTCCGTATCGCCCCAGCCGGACTGGAGGCGTGTGAGGATGGGGGCATGTCGCACGGCGAGGAACTGTTCGCTCTCGGCGGGGATGTGACCACGGAGCCCAGCTTCGAGTCCGCTCTGCGGGGGTACGAGAAACGACAGGTCGACCGGTACGTCGCTCGCGCGGAGCACGAGATCGCGGCCCTGGCGGCCGAGCGGGAACAGGCCTACACACAGATCCACAAGCTGGCCGGCCAGGTCGAGGTGCTCCAACGTGACCTCGCCCAGGCACGCAAGTCGTCCGGGGCTCTGGAGAACGTCTCCTACCGGCACCTGGGCCCGCGGGTGGAGCAGATCCTCACCATCGCCGAGGAGCAGGCCGACGCGATCCTGGCCTCCGCCAACGAGGAGATCGAGGCTCGCCGGGCCGCCGCGGAGCACATCGTCGACGAGGCCCGCGAGCAGGCCGCCACCGCCCTCAAGGACTTCGAGATCGCGCTGGCCGCCCGCCGGACGGAGGAGGAGCGGCACACCGCGGCCCGCAAGGCCGAGGCGGACGCCGCCGTCCGCACCGCCAAGGACGAGGCCGCCCGGCTGCGCAAGGCCGCCCAGGAGGCGCTCGCGAAGGCCCAGCAGGAGGCCACCCAGCTGCGGGACGCGGCCAAGGAGATCCACCAGCGGGCCCAGCAGGAGGCGACCAAGCTGCGCGAGGCCGCCAAGGAGGTGCACGCCAAGGCGCAGCAGGAGGCCACCCAGCTGCGGGAGGCCGCCAAGGAGGTGCACGCCAAGGCCCAGCAGGAGTCCAAGCGCCTGGTCGACCAGGCCACCGAGGCGGGCCGGGCCACCCACGCCAAGGCGCAGCGGGACGCCAAGCAGATCATCGACGACGCCGCCGGCGCCGGCCGGGCCACCCGCGAGAAGGCCCGCCAGGAGGCCGAGCGGCTCACCACCCAGGCGGCCGAGACGGCCAAGCGCAACCGCGCCGAGACCGAGGCGTACGTGCAGCGGATGCGCAGCGAGACCGAGGCGTACGTGCAGCACGCCCGGGCCCAGACGCAGCAGGAGCTGGGCGCCTGGCGGGCCGGGGTGGAGCAGGAGGTCAACAGCCGGCGCGAGGCCGCGGACCGCGAGCTGACCCAGCGCCGCGCGGCGGCCGAGCAGGAGTTCACCAAGCGCCGCGACGAGCTGGAGAAGCAGTACAAGACCCGGCTCGCCGAGCTGGAGAAGCAGCACACGAGCCGGCACGACGAGCTGGAGTCCGGGTTCGAGTCGCGCCGCGCCACGCTGGAGGCGGAGTACACCGCCCGGAAGAACGAGATCGAGCAGGGTGCCACCGCCGTCCGCCAGGCCGCCGAGCAGGACGCGCTGACGATGCGCCGGCAGGCCGAGGAGGAGGCCGCGGCGCTGCTCGGCCGGGCCGAGTCGGAGGCGGCCGACAAGCGCCGCAAGGCCGACGAGCACGTGGCGACGTCACGGCGGCAGTTCGAGGAGTACGCGGCCACGACGCAGCAGCACCTGGCCACCACCCAGCAGCACCTCGCCGCCACCCAGCAGGAGGCCGCCGCCAGCCGTCAGCAGCTCGCCCAGGTGATGCTGGAGATCGCCCAGGCCCAGCAGGAGCTGGCCGACCTGCGGCAGGAGACCTGGAAGTCCCGGCAGGAGTCCGACGAGCTCCAGCGACAGGTGGCGGAGCTGCGGTTGGGTCGGCTCGCCGCGGCCGACCTGCCGGGCGGCACGGACGGCGCCGCCGCCCCGGTGGTGGCGGACGGCAAGCCGGCCACGGCGAACGGCGGCAGGCCCCGCCCCGACACGGACAAGACCTCGGCGGGCGCGGGTGCGACCCCGGTCGGCGCGGGCACGGACAAGGCGGACAGGACCCCGGCGGGCGCGGCCACGGCGGGTGCGGGCACGACCCCGACGGAAGCGGCCAAGGCGGATGCGGCCACCGCCCCGGCGGGCGCGGGCACGGCGGGCAGGACCCCGGCGGGTGCGGGCTCCGCGGACAAGGCTCCGGTCGCGGGCGGGGCGACGGGCCCCGCAGCGGCTCCGTCCTCCTCGGACGGGAAGCCCGCCGCCGGCAAGGTGGAGCCGGAGGACGCCGGGCAGCCGGCCAAGGGCCGGATCGAGCCGGCCGACGCCGGGCAGCCGGCCAATGGCAAGGCCACCGTGACCACCGTCGACGGGGGTACGGCCAGCGCCGGCGTGGACGGGGAGCCGACCGTGGCGGCGGTGCCTGGCGAGGGAGGTCGGGGCGCCACCCCGACGAAGATCACCAGCACCGGCGAGAACGGCAAGCGTCCGGCGAAGCCGACCACCGACGAGCGCAGCGCCAAGCCGAGCAAGGTCGTCGTCGAAAAGGACTGACCCCGGACCGCTCCACCGCCCGACAGCTGAGGCCGTCCAACGGATCTTGGAAGGATCAGGCCCCTATAGGGGCCGTGCCGTACCAAGATCTCAGGACTTCGGTCCTGCCCGCACCCAGAGGGTGCGCGGAGGGGCGGCGTTGGCTGGTCCCGGTGGCCCAGCCGGGTCGGGTGGCACCGCCCGGGTGGGTGG
>NZ_WAAS01000218.1:0-11183 GCF_008806585.1 Micromonospora sp. AMSO12t | reverse complement strand
CTGCTCGCCGGGGGTGGGGCGGCGTGGCACGTCCGGCACCAGCCGGGCCACCACGTCCGGCTCGGCCGGGTAGGGGCGCAGCCGTACCGTCGCCGGGGTGCCGGCAACGGCCAGGGCGAGCCGCAGGTTGAACAGCGCCGCCCCGCAGGCGATCCGCACGCCCCAGCCGGTGGGGTCGGTGGCCGGCAGCCGCCGGTCCGGGTCGACCAGCACCTCGATGCCGCCGTCGCGCAGCCGGAACCGCCACGGCTGGGTGTTGTGCAGCGACGGGGCGCGTACGGCGTCGGTGGCGGCGGCCCGTAGCTGCTCGACGGTGAAGCGGGTCTCCATGGTCGTGCTCCTTCCGTGGCAGATCGTGCGCCGGCGGGTGGTACGTCTCCACGGTGCGTCACCGGGGCGTAGCCCGGGCAGGGCCGGACGTCCCGTCCCGCCGGGCCCGACCGGCCCGCCGCACGTGCGGGACTTCGGCCGTGTCGCGGGCCGGTGACTCGGCTCGACCGCCCCGCCGCTGGTCGGAGGGTCCGTTCGGGCCGCCGGTGGCGCGGGCGTTGCCGGTTCGGGACCTTCGGCCCGTGCGGGAAGCGGTGGGAAGCGGGTAGAAACGAGGGATGATCCGCGTGTTCCTGCTCGACGACCACGAGGTCGTCCGCCGTGGCCTGGCCGACCTGCTGGAAAGCAGCGGGGACATCGAGGTGGTCGGCGAGTCCGGCCTCGCCCAGGAGGCGGCCCGGCGTATCCCGGCGCTGCGGCCGGACGTGGCGATCCTCGACGCGCGGCTGCCCGACGGCAACGGCATCGACGTGTGCCGGGACGTCCGGGCCGTGGACTCCTCGATCAAGGGCCTGATCCTCACCTCGTACGAGGACGACGAGGCGCTCTTCGCGGCGATCATGGCCGGCGCGTCCGGCTACGTGCTGAAGCAGATCCGCGGCACCGACCTGGTCGACGCGGTCCGGCGGGTGGCGGCCGGGCAGTCGCTGCTCGACCCGGCGATCACCACCCGGGTGCTGGAGCGCATCCGCAGCGGCGTCGAGCAGCCGCGCGAGCTGAAGTCACTCACCGAGCAGGAGCGGCGGATCCTGGAGTACGTGGCCGAGGGCCTCACCAACCGGGAGATCGCCGGGAAGATGTTCCTGGCCGAGAAGACCGTGAAGAACTACGTCTCCAGCGTGCTGGCCAAGCTGGGCCTGGAGCGCCGAACCCAGGCGGCCGTCCTCGCCACCCGCCTCCTCGGCAAGTCCCACTGACGCCTGCGGGCCAGACGCGCAGCCGCACCGCCTGCGGGCCCAGCTGCCCAGCGGCACCGCCTGCGGGCTCAGTCGCGCAGCGGCACCGACCAGCACACCTCGGTGCCCCGGGGCACCGCCCGGCGTACCACGAACTCGCCGTCGTGGCGCTCGGCGCGCTCGCGCAGGTTGACCAGGCCGCCCCGCGCGGCGGCCGGGTCGCAGCCCACCCCGTCGTCGGTGACGGTCACGGTCACCCGGCCGGCGTCGACCCGCACCGCCACGGTCACGCGGTCGGCCTGCGCGTGCCGTACGGCGTTGGAGAGCGCCTCCCGCAGCACGGCGGTGAGGTCGGGGCGGACCGCGTCGGGGACGGCGCTGTCGATCGGCCCGCTCAGCTCAAGGCGGGGCCGATGGCCCAGCGACTCGGCGGCCACCTCGATCGCCTCCCGGATCTCGGTGCGCAGCGCCGCGCTCATCGGGGTGCGCAGCTCGAAGATGGTGCGGCGGATGTCCTTGATCGTGGCGTCCAGGTCGTCGACCGCCGCGTTGATCCGCCGGGCGACCTCCGGCTTCGTCGTCATCGGGGCGGCGCTCTGCAACTGCAGGCCGGTGGCGAAGAGGCGCTGGATGACGACGTCGTGCAGGTCGCGGGCGATGCGCTCGCGGTCCTCCAGGACCACCAGCAGCTCCCGTTCCTCCTGCCCGCGGGCCCGCTCCAGGGCCAGCGCGGCCTGCCCGGCGAAGCTGCCCAGCAGGGCCATGTCGTCGTCGTTGGCGACGGGCGCCCGGTCGGGCCGGTGCGCGATCACCAGCACCCCGTGCAGGGTGTCGGCGGTGGCCAGCGGCGCGATCATCGCCGGGCCGGTGCGCAGCAGCGCCGGCCAGGGCGCGGCGTGGGCCAGGTCCGCCACCTGGTCGTGCCGGCCCTCGATGACGGCGGCGGCGAAACTCGTCTCGGCCGCCGGCAGCGCGGTGCCGACCAGGGCGCCGGCCTGCTCGTCGGCCCCGTCGACCACCTCGACGGTGAACTTCTCGCCGTCGGGGTCGTAGAGCAGCACGAGGGCGACCTCCGCCTCGGCGACCTCGCGGGCGCGCCGCGCCACCAGCGTCAACGCGTCGGTACGGCGCACCTCGCCCAGCAGCACGGTGGTGATCTCGGCGGTCGCCGCGAGCCAGCGTTCCCGGCGGTGGGCCAGCGCGTAGAGGCGGGCGTTCTCGATCGCCACGCCGGCGGCGGCGGCGAGCGCGACGACGATCTCCTCGTCGTCCTCGGTGAACTGCGTGCCGCCCTGCTTCTCGGCCAGGTAGAGGTTGCCGAAGACATGGTCGCGGATGCGCACGGGAACGCCGAGGAAGCTGTGCATCGGCGGGTGGTGCGGCGGGAACCCGTAGGACTTCGGGTGCCGGGTGATGTCGGGCATCCGCAGCGGGCGGGGGTCGTCGATGAGCAGGCCGAGCACGCCCCGCCCGTGGGGCAGGTCACCGATCCTGGCGTGCAGCTCCGCGTCGATGCCGTAGGTGATGAAGTCGTGCAGCAGGCGGTCGTGGCCGATCACGCCGAGCGCGCCGTAGCGGGCGCCGACCAGCTCGCAGGCCGACTCCACGATCCGTTGCAGGGTGCTGCGCAGGTCCAGGTCGGTGCCGATGCCGACCACCGCGTCGAGCAGGGCGCGCAGCCGCTCCCGGCTGGTCACCACCTCGCCGACCCGGTCCAGCATCTCCTGGAGCAGCTCGTCGAGCCGTACCCGGGACAGCGGGCTGAGCCCCAGCGAGGGGGTCACGTGCGGTTCGGGGCGGGGACTCGGTTCGCTGGCGGCCACCGGGCGATGGTAGCCGCCCGGTGGCCGTGGTCCTGCCGCCCTACGCGTCGGGGGAGCGGACCGCCGAGGTGTCGACCACCTGCGCGGCCTCCATGCGCGGGGTGTGCGGCGGGCCCGCGTGCGCCGGGTCCGCGAGCCCCAGCCGGATCACGAGGTACGGGTAGCCGAGGCCGGCCAGCAGCCCGCGCAGCGTCTGCCGGGTGCCCGCGACCTCCACCACCCCGCTCAGCGGCACCACGGAGATCCCGAGCCGGGTCGCGGTCAGCCAGGCGGCCGAAAGCGCCTCGCCGGCGCGCAGCCAGCTGTCCGGCTCGTCCTCGTCGCCGTAGAGCAGCCCGTACACGGCGGCCCGGTCGTGCCCGGGACCGACCGGCAGGGTGCCGGGGCGGCCGAAGTCGCGCGCCGGCACGGTGGTCTGCGGCGCCTCCGCGGGCAGCACCTCCGGCGGCAGGCCGGTGCCGGTGCCGGCCCGGCTGGTCCAGTACTCCAACTCCTCGCGCAGCTGCGAGTCCTCCGCCTCGACCGAGGCGGCGCGGCTGGCGACCGCGGCCAGCTCCAGGACGTTGTCGCGGTCGAGGAACTGGAGCTGGCAGCCCTCGGCGGCGACCGCCGAGGCGATCTCCCCGAGAGCGGCGGTCGGCACCGGCTCCTCGCTGACCGGGCGCCGGTCGGTGTGCCGCACCTGCATGCACTGCACCAGGCGCATGGCCTCCGGGTCGGCCTCCGCGCGGGCCATTCCGGTCAGCCGGGCCAGCAGGTCCTCGTCGGTCGGGTCGGGCATCCGCTCCACGACGGCGGTCCAGCCCTCCGCGGTCAGCGCGACCCGCGCGTGGTGCAGCGCCGCCCCGCAGCTGTACGCCAGCAGGCGGCCCTCCGGGTCGGTCGCCGTCAGCTTCGGATCGCGGACCACCCGCAGCTCCAGCGCGTTCGGCAGCACCCGCCACCGCCACGGTTGGCTGTTGTGCACCGACGGGGCGTGCCCGGCCGTCGCGGCGGCCTCCGCGAGTGCGGTGGTCAGCGGACGCTCCGCCGCCGGTGTCTCGTGGCTCATGGTCACGACCTTTCCGTTTCTCCCCATCGTGCCCCAGCCCGACGGTGCCCCGGGCGGGGTTGCCGCTCCATCCTGCGCCATCCCCTTTGCCGACGCACGGTACGCAGGTCCCCGCGTGGCAGGGCAGCTAGCCCCTGCCGGTTCGCGCGGATGCCCTCCCGGGCGCGGTGGGCGCTGAGACGATCCGCAGGTGGGAACGGAACCGCGGGAGTGCGTGCCGGAGCAGCCGGTACGGCGGGACCGCTCGCGCCTGCTGCTCTGGGCGCCCCTGGCCGGGGTGACGGTGCTGGTGCTGGCCGGGGCGGTGCTGTGGCTCGCCGGCCGCCGGGGCGCGGCCGAGGTGGTGTGGGCGTCCGCCACCGTGGCCGCCCTGCTGCCCGCCGCCTGGTCGGTGCTGCGGCAGCTGTGGCGCCGGCAGTTCGGGGTGGACGTGATCGCCGTGCTGGCCCTGGTCGGCGCGCTGGTGGTGCGGGAGTACCTGGCCGGGGCGGTGATCGCGGTGATGCTGGCCACGGGACGGGCGCTGGAGGCGTACGCCCAGGGGCGGGCGACCCGGGACCTGCGGTCGCTGCTCGCCCGCGCCCCCCGCACCGCCCGGCGGCGCGGCCCGGGCGGCAGCGTCGAGGAGGTGCCGCTGGACCGGGTGACAGCGGGCGACCGGCTGCTGGTCGGGCCGGGCGACGTGGTGCCGGTCGACGGGCAGGTCGACGAGCCGGTGACCCTCGACGAGTCGGTGGTGACGGGCGAGTCGCGGCTGGTGCGGCGCGCGGCCGGCGAGCAGGTCGCCAGCGGCGTGGTCAACGCCGGCGCAGGCTTCGGCATGCGCGCGACACGCGACGCGGCGGGAAGCACGTACGCGGGGATCGTCCGGCTCGCCGAGGAGGCGACCGCCCACAAGGCGCCGATGGTGCGCCTCGCCGACCGGTACGCCGCCGCGTTCGTGCCGTTCACCCTGGTCCTGGCGGGGCTGGGCTGGCTGCTCTCCGGGGAGTTCGTCCGGGCGGTGGCCGTGCTGGTGGTCGCCACCCCGTGCCCGCTGCTGCTGGCCACCCCCATCGCGATCGTGTCCGGGCTGTCCCGTACCGCCCGCCGTGGGGTGCTGGTCCGCGACGGCGGTTCGCTGGAGCTGCTCGGCCGGGCCCGCACCCTGCTGGTCGACAAGACCGGCACGCTGACGGCCGGCCGTCCCCGCGCCGCCGAGGTCGTGGCCGCCCCCGGCGGCGACCGCGACGACGTGCTGCGTCTCGCCGCCTCGGTCGAGCAGCTCTCCCCGCACGTGCTGGCCCGCGCGCTGGTGGCGCAGGCGCGCGAGCGGGGCCTGTCGCTGACCGAGCCGGCGGGGGTGACCGAGGAACCGGGCCGGGGCGTACGCGGGTCGGTCGACGGGCGGCAGGTGCGGGTCGGCCAGCTCGACGGTGACCTGCCCGACTGGGCGGGGAGCGCCCGGTCCCGGGCCGAGCTGGCCGGCCGCTCGGTGGTCTGGGTCAGCGGCGAGCGGGACCCGCTCGGGGCGATCCTGCTGGAGGACCCGGTACGCCCCGACGCGCGCCGCACCGTGCGCCGGCTGCGCGAGGCGGGGCTGCGGCGCATCGTGATGGTCACCGGGGACCGGCCCGACGTCGCCGCCCAGGTGGCGGGGGTGGTGGGCGTGGACGACGTGGTGGCCCGGTGCGCGCCCGCGGAGAAGGCGACCCGCGTACGCGAGGAGGCGCGCCAGGCCGTCACCGTGATGGTCGGCGACGGGGTGAACGACGCCCCCGCCCTCGCCGAGGCGCACGTCGGCGTGGCCATGGGCGCCACCGGGGCGACCGCCTCGGCCGACGTCGCCGACGCGGTGCTCACCGTCGACCGGCTGGACCGGCTCGCCGACGCGGTGGAGATCGCCCGGTACGCCCGCAGGATCGCGGTGCAGAGCGCCAGCGTGGGGATGGGCCTGGCGGTGCTGGCGATGCTGGCCGCGTCCCTGGGCTGGCTCCCGCCGGTCGCCGGGGCGTTCCTCCAGGAGGGCATCGACGTGCTGGTGATCCTCAACGCGCTGCGCGCCCTCGGGGGCGGGCTGCGCCGCCGCGACGTGCCGCCGGGCACCCGGGAGCTGCTCGACCGGTACGCGGCCGAACACGGCGGGATCCGCGACGTGCTCGCCGCGCTGGGGGACACCGCCGACCTGGTCGCCACCGCGCCGGACGCGCCGCAGTGCCTGCCGACGCTGCGCGAGACACACCGCCGGCTGGTCGGCCAGGTGCTGCCGCACGAGGCGGCCGAGGAGCACCAGCTCTATCCGGCGCTGGCCGACCCGCTGGGCAGCGCCGAGGCGACGTCGACGATGAGCCGCGCCCACGTGGAGATCCGGCGGCTGGTGGACCGGATCGGCGCCCACCTCGCGCAGGCCGGCGACGGCCCGCTGCGCCGGGACCAGCTCACCGACCTGCTCGCCGCCCTCTACGGCCTGGCGGCCATCCTGCGGTTGCACCTCGCCCAGGAGGAGGAGGACTACTTCTCGCTCAGCCCGGCGGAACCGGCCGAGAGCCGGTGAACGCGCCCGCCGGCCGCTCAGCGTTCCCGGACCACCGCCACCGGGCAGTGCGCGTGCTGGATGAGCTGCTGGCTGACCGAGCCGAGCAGCATCCCCTTCAGGCCGCCCCGGCCCCGGGTGCCCACCACCACCAGGCACGCGTTGCGGCTCGCGTCCACCATCAGGGACGCCGGCCGGTCCTCCGCCACCTCGACGGTCACCGGTACGTCGGGAAACGTCGTGCTCCACCGCGCAACCGACTCGTCCAGCTCGGCCCGGTCGGCCGCCGTGGCCTCCCGCGCATCGGGGCCCGACGGCGGACGCTGGCCGGTGGGCGGTTGCCAGGCCCGCACCACGTGCAGGGGCGCCCGCCGGGCCTCGGCCTGCTCGAACGCGAAGCCCAGCGCCAGCAGCGAAGACTCGGACCCGTCGACGCCGACCGCCACGTGCCCGGTGCGCCCACCGGCGGCCGACTCGCCGCGGATCACCACGACCGGACAGTGCGCGTGGGCGGTGACGGCCACCGCGGTCGAGCCGACGAGCAGCCCGCCGAAGCCGCCGTGTCCCCGGGTGCCCAGCACCAGCAGGTCCGCCTGCGCCGAACGTTCCTGGAGCACCAGCGCGGGCGGCCCGTCGAACACCTCACCCGTGACGGTCAGTTCCGGGTGCGCGGCGGACGCGTCCGCGGCCGCCTTGCGAACCAGCTCCTCGACCTGCCGGCGGGCCGTCTCGTCCGGCCAGACGCCGGGAGCGACGCCGGGACCGATCCAGCCGGCCACGGTGAGCCATTCGAAGACGTACGCCAACCGCACCGGCCGTCCGCTGCGGCCGGCCTCCTCCAGCGCCCACTCCAGCGCGGCGGAGGCGTCGGCGGAGCCGTCGTAGCCGACCAGGATCTCGTTGCCGCTCATCGGGTCCACCTCTCGTTCACGACTGCGGGGGTCACCAGGTGACTCCTCGCGCCCGCTGGTGCCGGCCTTTCGTTCGCGACTGCGGGGCTCGCAAGCTCACTCCTCGCGCTCACTGGGCTTGCCTTTCGTTCGCGACTGCGGGGCTCGCAAGCTCACTCCTCGCGCTCACTGGTCCCCCCGGAGTCCCGGGTCCGTCTCGCGGACCCAGCGCCATTCCGCGACCCGGGGGTCGTCCTCGCCGTGTTCGCGGGTGTAGTCCCGGCAGGACTGGCGCGCGTCGACCATCTCCTGCCGCAGGTGGGCGGCCCGGTCGGCCAGCCCCGGCACCCGGTCGATGACGTCGATGACCAGGTGGAAACGGTCCAGGTCGTTGAGCATCACCATGTCGAACGGCGTGGTGGTGGTGCCCTCCTCCTTGTAGCCGCGTACGTGCAGGTTCTCGTGGTTGGTCCGCCGGTAGGTCAGCCGGTGGATGAGCCACGGATAGCCGTGGTACGCGAAGATGACCTGCCTGTCCCGCGTGAAGATCGTGTCGAACTCCTTGTCCGACAGCCCGTGCGGGTGCTCCGTCGGCGGTTGCAGGCGCATCAGGTCGACCACGTTGACGACCCGCACCTTCAGCTCCGGCAGGTGCCGGTGCAGCAGGTCCGCGGCGGCCAGCGTCTCCAGCGTCGGCACGTCCCCGGCGCAGGCGAGCACCACGTCCGGCTCGCTGCCGGCGTCCGTGCTGGCCCAGTCCCAGATCCCGATGCCGCGCCGGCAGTGCTGCACGGCCTCGTCCATCGACAGCCAGTTCGGGGCGGGCTGCTTGCCGGCCACCACCACGTTGACGTAGTGCCGGCTGCGCAGGCAGTGGTCCATCGTGGAGAGCAGGGTGTTGGCGTCCGGCGGCAGGTAGACGCGTACCACCTCGGCCTTCTTGTTCATCACGTGGTCGATGAAGCCCGGGTCCTGGTGGGAGAAGCCGTTGTGGTCCTGGCGCCACACGTGGCTGGAGAGCAGGTAGTTCAGCGAGGCCACCGGACTGCGCCACGGGATGCCCCGGGTCACCTTCAACCACTTGGCGTGCTGGTTGACCATGGAGTCGACGATGTGGATGAACGCCTCGTAGCTGGTGAAGATGCCGTGCCGGCCGGTCAGCAGGTAGCCCTCCAGCCAGCCCTGGCAGAGATGCTCGGAGAGGACCTCCATCACCCGCCCGTCGGCGGAGAGGTGGTCGTCGCCGGGCACGGTGCCGGCCATCCAGGCCCGGCCGGTGACCTCGAACGCCGCGCCGAGCCGATTCGAGGCCACCTCGTCCGGGCCGAAGAGGCGGAACGTCTGCGGGTTGGCGGTGATCACGTCGCGTACCCACGGGCCGAGGGCCCCGGTCGCGCCGGCCACGGTCTCGCCGGGCCGCTGCACGTCGACGGCGTACTCGCGGAAGTCCGGCAACGCCAGGTCACGCAGCACCGCCCCGCCGTTGGTGACCGGGTTGGCGCTCATCCGCCGCTCGCCCCGGGGCGGCAGCGCGGCCAACTCGGCGACCGGTGCGCCGGTGGCGTCGAAGAGCTCCTCCGGCCGGTAGCTGCGCAGCCAGCGCTCCAGCGCGGCCAGGTGCTCCGGGTTCTTGCGCACCTCGGACAGCGGCACCTGGTGCGCGCGGTAGGTGCCCTCGACCTGCTTGCCGTCGACGTCCCGCGGACCGGTCCAGCCCTTCGGCGTACGCAGGACGATCATCGGCCAGCGGGGGCGCTCGACGGCGCCGCCCGAGCGGGCCCGCCGCTGGATGGCGGCGATCTCGTCCATCGCCCGGTCCAGCGTGCCGGCGAGCGCCTGGTGCACCGTCGCCGGGTCGTCGCCGGCGACCACGTACGGCTGGTAGCCGAAGCCGCGCATCATGGCGAGGAGGTCGTCCTCGTCGATCCGGTCCAGCACCGTCGGATTGGCGATCTTGTAGCCATTGAGGTGCAGGATCGGCAGCACCGCGCCGTCGCGGGCCGGGTTGAGGAAGACGTTGGAGAGCCAGCTTCCCGCCAGCGGGCCGGTCTCCGCCTCCCCGTCGCCGATGACGCAGGCCACCAGCAGATCCGGGTTGTCGAACGCCGCGCCGTAGGCGTGGCTGAGCGCGTACCCCAGCTCGCCGCCCTCGTGGATCGAACCCGGCACCTCCGCCGCCACATGGCTGGGGATGCCGCCGGGAAACGAGAACTGGCGGAACAGACCGGCCATGCCGGCCTCGTCGCGGCCGATGTGGTGGTACAGCTCGCTGTAGGTGCCCTCCAGCCAGGTGTTCGCGACGATCGCCGGTCCGCCGTGACCGGGGCCGGTGACGAACAGGGCGGACAGGTCACGGGCGACGATGACCCGGTTGAGGTGGGCGTAGAGCAGGTTCAGGCCGGGACTGGTGCCCCAGTGGCCGAGCAGGCGCGGCTTGACGTGCTCGGGCGCCAGCGGCTCGCGCAGCAGCGGATTGTCCAGCAGGTAGATCTGCCCGACGGTCAGGTAGTTCGCCGCCCGCCAGTAGGCGTCCAGCCGGCGCAGCTCGTCATCGGTCAGGGGGCTGTGCAGGTCGAGAGCGGTGTCCATACTGCATGAGCCTCTCGCGGGTAGGGGAATCCTGCATCCTCGGAGCGCGGATTCGTCCGGGCCGGCCCCAGCATCGCCGGTCGACGCCGGTGTGGATCAGGGCCGTTGGTCCCGTGGGCGCCGGGCATCGCGCCCGTCCCCCGAAATCCCCGTCAGCCCGCGCACGACGATCACCGGCGCGGGGGAGTGATAGAGCAGCGCCTGACTCACCGCGCCGAGCATGCCCCGCCACGGCTCGTCGCCCCGGGCGGCGACCAGCACCACCTGCGCCGAACGGGACTGCTCCACCAGCACACCGCCGGGATCGCCGCGGATCGTGTGGCACTCCACGGCCACCGACGGAAACCGGCGCGCCGACCGCGCCACCAACCCGACGAGCAACTCGGCGTCCTCCGCGCCCTGCTCCGACTCGACGACGCGGACCGCCGACAGCCGCGCCTTCCGCCGGGCCGCGCACTCGAACGCCCACTCCAACGCGGCCTGCGAGCTGTCGGAGCCGTCCACCCCGACCAGCACCGGCCCCTGCGGGGGCGGCTCCCGGCGGACCACCAGCACCGGGCAGCCGGCGCGGGCGGCGAGCTGCACCGTGGGCGTTTCCACCGACACGCACTCGCCGCTGGTCGCCATGCCGCCGTCCCCGACGGCGAGCAGGAACGCCGTCTCCGACCGGCGGACCAGGGTGTCGACGAGGGCGCCTTCGACGATCTCGCCGCTCACCGGCAGCCCCGGCTCGACCTCGGCGACGATCTCCGAGGCCCGGGACATCAGCTCCTCGGCGTCCGCGCGTGGTCCCGCGACCGACGGCGCTTGCAGCGCGGCCGCCCAGTTGAACGCGTGCAGCAGGCACAGCGGGCGGTTGTGCGCGGCGGCCTCCTGCGCGGCCAGCCTGACCACAGGCAGGTTGCGCTCCGTGCCGAGCCCGACCAGCACCGCCGCGTCGGTGGGTGCGGCCATCCGAATCACCTCCGCAGGCGTCGCGCCCGGCCCTCCTGTCGAGGCTAGTCGCGCCGGTACCACGGTGGGGCGGGATCGCGGGCGACGGTGGGCGGGGGTTCGGAGCTGGGGTGTCCGCGGGATCGGGCCCGTGCTCGG
>NZ_WAAS01000217.1:0-11244 GCF_008806585.1 Micromonospora sp. AMSO12t | reverse complement strand
GACGAGACCGCCGTTCAGGCCGATCGCGAACGCGGTGACGCTGCCGGATGCGGGCCGGATGGTGGCGATGCCGGCCCCGGGCGGCGCGACGTGCTCACCGTGCACCAGGGCTGGTGCGCCGCCGGTGGACTTGTAGAGGCCGTAGCCCGTGCCGATCGTGTACGCCTCGACCTGGCTGTCGGCGTACGCCGGTGGGGTGCCGATCGGCGCGGCCGCGAGGATCAGCGCGGCGCCCATCGCGACCGCGGCGCGTCGATGTCCGGCGCGGATCTGGATCATGCGTGCCCCCTGCGGGTGATGGAACCGGTAGGGACAGAGTCGCCGCAGGACCACAAATCGCATAGGGATTCGTCGATCGATTTCGGGTGTCGGCATTTTCGGCACGACGATGCGGATCCTCAGCGGCAGTTCCGCCTCGCTCGGGCATCTCCTGCGCGCGCTGTCGCGGGCCGGGGTGCAGCGGGCGCCCGATCGCCCGCCGCACCCCGGGTCCTCAGCGGACGGTCAGCGAGCCGACCGCCGGCAGCGGGGCGACCACCGGCGGGAGCCGCTTCGGCTCACCCCGCCCGGGGGCGCCCTCGGCGGCCAGCACGCCCTTCGACGCCTCCGCCCGCCGGGTCGCCTCCGGCTCGGCCGGCAGCTCGGCGAACGGCTGGACGTCGCCCACACAGACCTTGCCGTTGGCCGGCAGCGCCCCGCGCAGCAGGTACGCGTCGACGGCGCCGGTCACGCAGGCCGACGTCCCGTACGCGGTGTGCCCCCAGCTGTCGCTGCTGAGCAGGCGGCTGTTCGGCAGCAGCCGGGCCGAGCTGACCGCGCCCCGGTAGTTGGTCGCCGGGTCCCAGTAGTTACCCAGCACCAGCACCGGCGCGGCGGTCCGCCGGTTGAACGGGCCGGTGTAGGCGTCCTCGTCCCGCACGGTCCAAGTCTTGCGGGCGCACGGCGAGGTGCCCCACGTCCACAGCCGACCGAAGTACGGGTCGCGCTTGTCGGCGTTGGCGGCCAGCGCCGGGAACGAGCCGGCGTCCTTCGGGTGGTACGCGTCGGTGCAGTCCACGCCGAGGAAGGTCTCCAACCCGTTCTCGTACGGGAAGTCGTACCGTCGGGCCTGCTCGCGGGCCTTGGCGGCCTGGCGGGTCACGTCGGCCGTCGCCGGGCGGCGGGCGGCCGGCGACGACGCCGGGTCGGTGAGCACCAGCAGGGCGGCGGTGAGGTCGACGACCTCGGCGTAGCCCGTCGGGCCGTAGAGCATGCTGAGGTTGGCGGCGACGAAGTCGGCGTACGTGATGGTGACCGGGCCGAGGTCGGGGTCCTCGATGACCACCGGCTTGGCCCGCAGCCGCTTCGCGACCAGGTCGAACGACGCGACAGGATCGCCCTCGGCCAGCGCACACGCCTCCGCGCCGGCCTTGTCGCAGCGCACCAGGATCTCCCGCAGCGCCTTGTACGCGCCCTGTGCGCTGCGCATCCGGTCCTCCTGGGACAGGTTGCGCGCCCTGCCCTGGCCGACCCACTCGTTCGGGTTGAGCACGCCGTCGATCACCAGGGCGCGGACCCGGTCCGGGAACATGTTGGCGTAGTACTGGCCGAGGATGCTGCCGTAGCTGAAGCCGAGGAAGGTGAGCTTCCGGTCACCCACGGCACGGCGCAGCACGTCCATGTCGCGGGCGACCTCGGCGGTCGACATCGCGCCGGTGAGCGGCTTGCCCGTGGTGGAGCAGCCCTTGCCGACGGCCTTCGAGGAGGCCACGTAGGCCTTCTCCTCGGCCTTCGTCCACGGGAACGCCACGTTCAGCCCGGCGTACGCCCGGGTCTGCTCCTTGACGGAGGGGAAGCATCTGACCTGCTGGCTGGCGGCGACGCCGCGCGGGTCGACGCCGACGATGTCGAAGCGGTCCAGCACCTCGTCACCGAGGAAGTACGGCGCGGCGAGCGCGACGTCGGTGCCGGAGCCGCCGGGGCCGCCCGGGTTGACGAAGAGGCTGCCGATCTTCCGCTGCTGGTCGCGGGCCTTGACGCGCAGCACGGCGACCTCGGTCGTCGGGCCGTTCGGCTTGTCGTAGTCGCGGGGCAGCCGGACGGTGGCGCACTCGGCGTAGCCGTAGCAGGCGTACCAGTCCAGCGTGGGCGTGGGCACCCGGTCGACCCGGCGGGCCTCCTGCGGGCTGGTCCGGTCGGAGGTGACCGGACGGTCCCCGCCGGCGGGGGACGGTGCGGCGGCGGCGGGTGCGACCGCGGCGCCGGCGAGGAGCACGCCGGCGATGCCCGCGGCGGCGAGGGACCGGTTTCGTCGTGGCATGTGGACGCCTTCCGGTGGGCGACAGGACGGTCGAGCCGTGGCTCGACCTCCGTCACTCTAGGAACGGCGGACCAGGATTACCGGCCGGCGAACGGCCGCATATCCGACAAACCGCTGATCGATGTAACGAATTGTTCACCGTCGACGCTTTTGGCGGCGGCCAGGCGCAGTGGCCCGGCGTCAGCCCGCGCGCCGGCTCACCTGATGCCGGCCATCCACACCGGCGGTCATCCGGTGCCGGCGACCCGGTTGACAGCGGGCCCCGCTCGGACATCCTGGACGGGTGAGACTTGCGAGGCCCGATGCACGGGCGAAGGCGGTGGCAGCCGCGCTGGTGGCGGCCTCCCTGCTGGTGACGCTGATCGTGTGGGGGCGCCAGGATCTCGTCGGCGTGACGTTGGCGCTGCTCTGCGTACTGGCGACGATGATCGCGGCGGTGTCCGTGGCGGCGGCCCGGCAGGACGACGGGCCGGAACCGGCGGTCACGCCGAACGGCCCGGGGCAGCCCGTCGGGGGACTGTACGGCGTCGACGCCGACACGCTGGAGTCGCTGGACCACCGGGAGGCCGTCCGCGCCATGCGCGAGCGCCACCGGGGACGCGGCGGCTCAGCGGCCCGTGAGGGTGGGTGAGACGAGCGCGTCGAGCCCACGCCCGGCCAGGCAGCGGTACGTCCGGTCGGCGTCGGCCCCGGCCGGGGGCAGCACCTCCAGGTTCCAGCCGTCCGCGTAGCTGATCCCGCTGGTGAGCCGGAAGGTGGTCTCGTTGCAGACCCCGCGTACCGCCGCGTCCGCGCTGACCTGGTCGTGGCCGGCGCCGACCAGGGTGTCGGGGAGCTTGCCCTCGGCGTAGCTCTCCCAGGTGTGCTGGCCGTCGCAGGGCACCCGGGGCGCCCGGGTCCGCGCGCCGCGCACCTCCATCGGCCCGAAGCACTCCAACTCGTCGGCGCAGCCCGCGCCGGCCGGCAACGCGGTCGTCAGGGCGCAGGCGGGCAGCACCGTGCTCGTCGCCGCCACGCCGGCCGTCGGCGACGGGCCCGGGCTGGAGACCGCGCCGGCCAGCCAGGCACCGGCGCCCGCCGAGGCGGCCAACGCGACCATCCCGGCGCCGCCGAGGAACCAGCGCCGCCGACGCCGCTGGCGGGCGGTGGGCACCGTGGGGTGGAGGTCCTCCACCGGCGGTCGCGGAGCGGGCCGAGAGACGTGGTCCACGCCGTACGGGCCGACGGGGCCGGGCACGCCGCTGACCGGACCCGGGATGCCCGTGCCGCCCGCCTGGGCGCCGGCGGGACCGAGCGGCAGGCCGACCAGCAGGTCGCGCAGCTCGACAGCCGAGGGACGCTCGCCGGGATCGTTGGACATCCCGGCCCGGAGCACGTCGATCATCTCGGCCGGCACCCCGGGCAGGCCGGGAACCGGCTGGTGGAACATCTCCAGCACGGTGACCAGGCTGGGGTTGCGTTCGGACTGCCAGCGCGGCGGGCGGCCGTGCATCACCGCGTAGAGGGTGGCGCAGAGGGCGTAGACGTCGACGGCGGGCGACGGCGGGCTGTGGTTGAACATCTCCGGCGGCGCGTAGGCCGGGGTGAGCACCTCCAGGGCGACCGAGGCGTCACGCATCTCGGCCACCACGGCCAGCCCGAAGTCGGCCAGCACCGCCGAGTTGAAGTGCGAGTAGAGGATGTTCGCCGGCTTGACGTCGCGGTGCAGCACGCCGGCGGCGTGCGAGTGGGCGACGGCGTCGGCGATCTTGACCCCGAGGTCGCGCGCCTCGGCGGGCCCGAGCGGCGAGGTCCGCATCCGCTCGGCGTACGAGCCGTCGCAGAGCTCCATGATCAGATAGGGATGCTGGTCGACCGTGACCCCGACGTCGAAGAGGTCGACCACGTGCGGGTGGGACGACATCCGCCCGGCGGCCCGCGCCTCGCGCAGGAAGCGGGCCTGGTCGTGCTCGCTGTCGAGGGTGCGATTCTCCACCTTGACCGCGACCTCGCGCCCCACCGAGATCTGGGTCGCCTTGTAGATCGTCGCGTAGCCTCCCCTGGCAAACACGCGCAGATCGGTCAGACCGGGCACAATGGGCGCCGGCAGGGCGCCGGGCGGGGTCGCGGTCACAGCTCGAAAATACCCAACCGGACCGACGGCTCAGTGAACCGCATCAGCGGCCGGAACGGCACCGGCTGCGGAATCGCCTCCGCCGCCCACCGCCCCCGGGCCCGCGCGACGGTTGTCCCACCAGAGCCCGACGGCGGTCGCCACCGCGCCGAGGCCCTCCCAGGCGGCCACCCCGAAGAACCTCCCGGGCGCGATGTCGGCCAGCACCGCGATGCTGAACACCGTGAACGTGACCAGCCGGAACACCACCGTGAAGCGGAAGAACGACCGCCATTCGGTGGCGGTGGCGAGCAGGTAGTAGACCCCCATGTTGAACGAGGCCATCGAGGAGGCGATCAGGAAGGTGCCGGTGTGGTCGCCGGCCGCGCGCGTCGCCGGCACCTCGAAGCCGAGCATTCGCAGCAGCGCCTCCGGCCAGACCAGCCCGACCGCGCCCATGAGCAGGGCCAGCACGCCGAAGACCGCGATCGTCCATCCGGCGGCCGAACGCGGCAACCTCATCACGGCCCTCCCCAGACCCGACGCGGTCGCACGACCGACCGCCCCTCGGACCTGACACGCTATCGGCCATCCCCGACACACCGCATCCCCAGAACCGCCAGACCTTCCGGTTCCGGGGTTCGCGGGACTAGGGGGTGGTCAGGCGCGCCCGCAGGGCGTCGGCGGCGGCGCGCTCGCTGCGCTGCTCTGTCGCGTACGCCAGGCGGACCGCCTCCTCGGCGCTGGCGAGCGCCTCCACGGGCCGGCCGCAGGCCGCGAGCGCCTCGGCGAGCACCCGGGCGGCGACCACCTGGCTGCGCACGTCCTCCGCCGGGGCGGCGACGGCCCGCCGGGCCCAGTCCAGCGCCTGCTCGCACTGGCCGTGGGCGAGCAGGGCGGACGCGTACCGGGCCATGGTCTGGCGGCGGGAGAAGAGCAGCGAGGGCACGGTGGCGGCGGCGGTGGCCACCGGGGCGAGCAGCCCCACGGCGGTCGCGGAGTCGCCGGCGGCCAGCCGGGCGGTGGCCAGCAGCACCCGGGGCCCCACCTGGGCGGGTGCCTGCGGGTTGTGCGGCTCGACGGCGGTCAGCACCGACCGGGCGTCCCGCTCGGCCGTGTCGCAGTCACCCAGGTCCAGCGCCACGAACCCGCGCAGCGTGCCGGCCATCCCGGTGAGCAACGGGTGCGACGTCCGCTCCGCGTACGACAGCGCGTCGGTGAGCAGGTCGGCGGCGTGCCCCGGCTCGCCCAGCCCGCGCGCCACGACGCCCCGGACGACCAGCGCGAACCCGCGCCCCCAGTCGTCGGAGGCGGCGGCGAACTCGCGGTACGCCCGACGGGCCCCCCGGTCCGCCTCGCCCAGCTCGCCCAGCTCGGCGGTGGCGAACGCCTCGACCGCGCGCAGCGTGCCCACCGCCCACGCCTCGCCGACCCGCTCGCCGAACGGCAGGAAGACCTGCGCCATCCGGCACGCCTCGCGCAGCCGGCCGGCGAGCAGCCGGGCGAAGGCGGTGGTGCCGCGCAGCCAGGCCCGCCCGTACGGGTCCTTCAGCTCGGCGAAGAGCCGGGCGGCCCGGCCGAGCACGGCGTCGGTGCCGGCGAAGTCGCCCCGGGTCGTGGTCACCCAGGCCAGGTTCTGCAACGACCACGCCTGCCCCCGGCGGTCCTGCGACTGGAGGCTCACCTGGTACGACGCGGCGAGCCGGCTGCTGGCCTGCCCCAACCGCCCGGCGACGAAGTCGGCCATGCCGAGGCGGCGCATCGCCGAGGCGCGCAGCGTCGGCAGCCCGCCGGCCGTGGCCACCTGCAACGCCTCCTGCCAGCAGCCCACCGCGCGCGCCTGGTCGCCCATGGTCTGGTGGGCCTGCCCGGCGAGCAGCAGCGCGCTGGTCCGGACGGCGGACTCGTCGCCGGCGTTGGCGGCGATCTTCTCGGCGAAGGCGAGCGCGTCGGCGGGGCGTCCGACCTGGAGCAGCGCCCGGGCGTGCACCACCCGGTCGGCCGCCGGCACCCCGTCCCGGGCCAGCTCGGCCGCGCGTTCGGCGTACTCCACGGCCAGCGCGGGCTCACCCGCCTGCAACGAGCGGCGCGCGGCCCCGCCGAGGGCGGTGACGCCCAGACCGACGACGGCCCGCGCCGGCGCGTCCGGCCGCAGCCCGACCGCGTCGGCCAGCGCGGCGGCCCGTTCCACGTGCTGGGCCACGAAGACGTCCCGGGCCGCCTCGGCGAAGCCGCCCGGCGCGCCCGCACCTGCCGACGGGCCGGCCGCGGCCCACCGGGCCAGCGCCGCGTGCCGCTCGGCCAGCTCGGCCTTGCTCACCCCGGCATACGCGGCCTCCCGCATCAGCGGGGTCGCGAAGGCGTACCCGGCGCGGGTGCGGTGCAGCATCCGGCGTTGCAGCAGCTCCTCGACCGCCCGTTCCAGCTCGACGGCGACCACCGCCGCCGGTCGGCCGTCGCGGCCGGCCCGCTGCTCGCGCAGCGCCTCCAGCGCACCGTCCGGCACCGTGTCGCCGACGACGGCCGCGTCCCGCAGCACGGAGCGGGCCTCCGCCGGCAGCGCGTCGATGCGCGCGGCGAGCACCGCGGCCAGGTCGCGGGAGAGCAGGCGGCTGCCGAGCGAGCCGGGCACCAGTCGCCAGCCGCCCGGGCTCGGGGAGTTCCGCTCGGCGACGGTGGTCAGCGCGCCCCGCTCCATCAGCAGGGTGACCAGCTCGGCCAGGTAGAACGGGTTGCCCTGGGCGGTGGCGAGCAGCCGGTCGGCGTCGGACTGCGGCAGCCTGCCGCCGCCGAGGTAGGTGGTGAGCAGCCGGGCCGCGTCGGCGCCGCGCAGCGGCGGCAGCGCGTGCACCTCGGCGTCGGCGACCCGGGTCAGCGCCCCGGCGGTACGCACCAGCTCGGGCCGGCCGAGCAGCAGCACCAGCACCGGGCCGGCGAGCCGGGACAGGGTGATCCCGAGCGCCTCGATGGTCTCGGCGGTGGCGTCGTGCAGGTCGTCGACGACGACCACCAGGGGCGCCTCCCCGGCGAGCGCGGTGAGCAGGTCCGCGACCGCGTTCGGCACGGTGTCGGCGTCGGTGGGCTGGGCGGTGCCCCACTCGCCCTGGTCGGCCGGGCCGCCGCCGGGCAGCTCGGCGTACCCGAGCAGGGCCAGCAGCTGGTCGATGGCGACCGGCGCCGGCGTGCCGGTGCGGCTGAGTCGCTGGCCGAGCCGGCGCAGGCGTTCCTCGACGGCCGGGCGGGTGAGCGCGGTGGCGGCGTCGTTGGGCAGGCCGACCGCCGCCCGGACCAGGTCGGCCAGGGGCGCGAGCCGGCGTCGCTCGCCGAACGCGGCGCAGCGCACCGACAGCACCCGGGCTCCGGTGTGCGCGGCGTACCGGCCCGGGCCCACGTCGTAGCCGGCGGCGAGGCGTTCCACCTCGGCGGCGAACCGGGACTTGCCGATCCCGGCCTCGGCGGTCATCAGCAGCACCCGGGGTTCGGCGCGGTCGATCACCTCGGCGAGCCGGCCGGCGACCCGGCCGATCTCGGTCTCCCGGCCGACGAAGGGCGCCTCGTCGCCGAGGCCGGACCGGGTGCCCGGGGCGTCCAGGAGACCGAGCAGCTCGTACGCCTCGACCGGCTCCCGCTTGCCCTTGAGCCGCAGCGGGCGCAACGCCCGCCAGGAGGCCACGTGCCGGGTGGCGGCGGAGGTCCGCGCCCCCGCGTAGACCGCGCCGACGGCGGCGGCGTCGGCCAGCCGGGCGGCGGTGTTGACGGTGTCGCCGATGACCGTGTACTCGATGGCGGCCTGGATGCCGGCGATCACGTCGCCGGTGTTCAGCCCGACGCGCAGGCCGAGCGGCGCGCCGCCGCCCCGCTCGTCGTCGAGCACCCGGCGGACCGCCCGCTGCATCGACAGCGCGGCCCGCACGGCCCGCTCGGCGTCGTCCTCGTGCGCGACCGGCGCCCCGAAGACCGCCATGATCCCGTCGCCGGTGAGCTTGTCGACGTGGCCGCCGAACGTCTTCACCGCGCCGGCCAGCGCGGCGAGCACCCGGTCGGTGACCGCGCCGACGCGTTCCGGGTCGAGGTCCTCGGACCAGGAGGTGAAGTCGGACAGGTCGCCGAAGAGCACCGTCACCACGCGGCGTTCGGCCGCGGGCAGCGTCGCGGCGGCCGGCAGCGCGGCGCCGCAGTTGTGGCAGAACCGCGCGCCGGGCACGGCGACGGTTCCACACACCGGGCAGGTCACGCTTGCTCCAACCCCGCGGCACCTCCGCCGGATTCCCGGCCCAGGTACTCCAGCTGGGCCCGGACGGACCACTCGGCGGCCCACCACAGCGACCGGTCGACGTCGGCGTAGACCGTCGCGACCACCTCGGCGGCGGTGGAGGCGCCCGCGGCGACCGCCGCCCGGACCTGGTCGAGCCGGGCCCGGCGGTGGGCCAGGTAGAAGTCCGCGGCGACGCCGCAGTCGGCCAGTGCCGGACCGTGCCCCGGCAGCGCCGGGATCCCCCGGTACGTCGAGAGCAGTTCCAGGCTGGCCAGGTAGTCCCCGAGGTGCCCGTCCGGGTGGGCGACCACGGTGGTCCCCCGGCCCAGAATCGTGTCGCCGGTCAGGACGACCCGCTCGTCGCCGTGCTCGACCAGGAAGCAGACCGAGTCGCCGGTGTGCCCGGGGGTCGGCACGAGTCGGACGCCCAGCCCGTGGCCGTCCAGCTCCCCGCCCGGCCCGGTCAGCGGCTCCCCGGCGATGGTGTGCGCCGGGTCGGCGGCGCGTACGGGCACCCCGCCGAGCAGCTCGTGCAGGCGGCGCGAGCCGTCGGTGTGGTCGGGGTGGCCGTGGGTGATCAGCACCAGGCCGATCGGCCCCTGCGCGGCGATCGCCGCCAGGTGCCCCTCGTCGGCCGGGCCCGGGTCGACGACGACGGCGTGCTCCCGGCCAGGGGCGCGCAGCACCCAGGTGTTGGTGCCGTCGAGCGTCATCGGCCCAGGGTTCGGGGCACGCAGCAGCGTCACCCAACCCGGCAATCCGTCGGCGAGCGCCGCCGCCGGCGCGGTGAAGTGCCCGGTCATGGCTGCGATCGTACGGCCCCGCCGGCCACTCCCCGCGATCTTGCAGGCTCCGCCTCTGATACGTACCGGTTCACGGCTTTTGCCGGGCACCGAACGCAAGATCGCGGGGAGGTGGTGCGGGTCAGGAGACCTCGACGACGACCTCGACCTCGACGGGGGCGTCCAGGGGCAGCTCGGCCACGCCGACGGCGCTGCGCGCGTGCCGGCCGGCCTCACCGAAGACCGCGCCGAACAGGTCGGACGCGCCGTTGATCACGCCCGGGATGGCGGTGAAGCCCGAGGAGGCCGCGACGAAGCCGGTCAGCTTGACGACCTTGACGACGTTCTCCAGGCCGACCAGCGAGTCGATCGCGGCCAGCGCGTTGAGCGCGCACTGCTGGGCCAGGTCCTTGGCCTGCTCGGCGGAGACGCCGGCGCCGACCTTGCCGGTGGCGAGCAGCTTCCCCTCGACCATCGGCAACTGCCCGGAGACGTAGACGTGCTGCCCGGACTGGACGGCCGGCACGTAGCTGGCCAACGGCGGGACCACCTCGGGCAGCGTGTGCCCGAGCTCGGCGAGTTTCGCGTGCGGACCGTTGCTCATGCCGCCACCTCGCTGCGCTCGGCGGCGTCATGAGCCCTCGACGCGCCGGTCAGGATGATTCGCTCGCTCCGCTCGCTCATGCCTTCGGCCGCTTCAAATAGGCGACGAGCTGCTCCGGGTTGGGACCGGGAACCACGGAGACGAGTTCCCACCCGTCCTCACCCCAGTTGTCGAGGATCTGCTTGGTCGCGTGGACCAGCAGCGGGACCGTGGAGTATTCCCACTTCTGCATCGGTGGAGGGCTCCCTTGGCTGGAGTTCGACTTCTCGACGCACAGCCTACGGTCCGGCGGACGGGCGGGGCGCGGGACGCTGCTCCGGGGGCGCCGGCACCTCCCCGCAGGAGCCGCCGTGCTCGTACGGCTGGGGGCAGCGGGAGCGGTCCGGCAGCAGCAGGTCGCAGAAGACCCGGTGCCGGTTGTTCTGGTCGTCGGTGCTGGAGACGGTGGTCTCGCCGGCGTCCAGCTCGCTGAGGAAGCTCAGCGAGGTGGCGACCGTTCCGGCCAGCGCGGTGGCCGCCCTCAGGTCGGCGACCCGGATCGGCAGGTGGATGACGAAGCCGGGCTCCTCCTCGTCCCGGGCTCCCGGCCGGGCGGGCACGCGCATCACCTCGACGGGTTCGGCGAGCCGCCGGTACGACCGTTCGTTGACGGGCAGGCCGACGCCGCCCTCGGCCTCCCCCGGGAAGCCGGGCCGCCGTGCCCGGTCGCCCACCGGGAACTGTGCCCGAGGATTGTTGTCCACGTCGCGCATGCCTTGCCTCCGGACGTCGTACCTGGTCAGGTCATCGCTTGCGGGTCCGGGCCCTCCGCCCGGCCCGCCCCCCGCGCCGCTGAGAACGTAGGTCGGCGGCGACAGACACGCCAACCGGACGCGCACAGACGATCACCCAAAGTCACATATACGACACACCATCGGTAAGGAACCTGACGGCACCCGCCGCCCCCCGGAGCGGGGAACCGACCGTTACCCTTCCGGTCGGACGGGCGCTCCGCCGGCTCGCCGCCAGCTCGATCACGCTCGTCGCCCGGTCAGGCGGCGACGCCGCAACCCGGGGGATGAGATGACCCAACCACCCAGCGGTGGCCCCGTCGGACCGCCGGCCGACCAGCCCGGCTCCCCGGCGGCTCCCGGCCCGGCCGCCGCACCCGACCCGGCGACCCCATCCGGCCCGGCAGTCCCATCCGGCCCTGCCGCCGGGCCGGATGGGGTC
>NZ_WAAS01000216.1:0-11285 GCF_008806585.1 Micromonospora sp. AMSO12t | reverse complement strand
TCGGGTGGGGCGTCGGTGCCGGCCAGTACGGTGACAGGGCCCGTCGGAGCGACCCCGGCGGGCGGGGCGAGCGTGAGGAGACTCCGATGGCGCACGGGGAGGCCGAGCACGGCTGCGCCCAGGGCGAGCCCTGCCGGCCGGGCCACCACGAGCAGCAGGCGGCAGCAAAGCACCGCCGGCTGCCCGGAGGGCTCCCGGCCCACTCGCCGGAGCACCCGACCCGCGCGCCCGAGCGCCCCGAGGACGACGTCACGGTGCCCCGGCAGCGCGTCGCGGAACCGGCTCCGGCCGGCGAGGCCGAGTTGGCGGCGCTCCCGGGCTGCCGCAGCGACCTGCCCGGCTGGGCCGGCGCGCACCGGCACGGCCCGGTCCGCCCCCGGCAGCGCGTCACCCGCCGCGAGCGGCCGCCACGCCGCTGGTGCTGACCACGGCGGCGCCGCCCGGCGGCTAGCGTGACCGGTGTGAAGGCGATCGCGATCGACACGTACGGCCCGGCCGACCTGCTGACCGTCCGGGACCTGCCCGACCCGCCGGTCGGCCCGGACACGGTGCTCGTACGGGTGCGGGCGGCCGGGGTGAACCCGGTCGACTGGAAGGTGCGCGAGGGGCACCTGGCCGGTGCGATCCCGGGTCACTTCCCGCTCGTTCCCGGCTGGGACGCGGCCGGGGTGATCGAGGCGGTCGGGCCGGCGGTGACCGGGTTCGCCGTCGGCGACGAGGTCGTCGGCTACGTCCGACGCGACCACGTCCAGTACGGCACGTACGCCGAACTCGTCCCGGCGCCCGAGCGGACGTTGGCGGCCAAGCCGGTGCGGGCGTCCTGGGCCGAGGCGGGCGGCCTTGCCCCTGGCGGGACTCACGGCGTACCAGGCGCTCCAGTCGGCCCGCACCGGCGCCGGCGACACGGTGCTGGTGCACGGGGCGTCCGGCGGGGTGGGCCACCTGGCGGTGCAGATCGCCCGCGCGTTCGGCGCCGACCGCGTGATCGGCACGGCCGGCGCGGCCAACCACGACTTCGTCCGGTCGCTGGGCGCCGAGCCGGTCGCGTACGGCGACGGGCTGGCCGACCGGGTCCGGGCGGTCGCGCCCGACGGGGTGGACGTGGTGCTCGACCTGTTCGGCGGCGACGCGCTCGACGTGTCGGCCGAGCTGATCACCCGTCCCGCGCGGCTGATCTCGACGGCCGACCCGGAGCACGTCACCCGGCTGGGCGGCAGCTATCTGTTCGTCAAGCCGTCGACCGTGGACCTGGGCATGCTCGCCGGGCTGGTGGACGCCGGCCGGTTGACCGTCCACGTCGAACGGACGTTCCCGCTGGCCCAGGCGGCGGACGCGCAGCGCCTGGTGGAGGCGGGGCACGTCCGCGGCAAGGTGGTCCTGGAGGTCTGACCCCCGCCCGGGGCGGGGTCGTGCGGCGGGGCGCCGGGTGACGGTGGGACCGGCGGGCGCGGGCTCAGCGGGTGTGGGCTCAGCGGGTGCGGCGGCGGACCAGCAGCGCGATCCCGGCGAGCCCCGACGTGATGACCAGCACCACCGCGACGTTGAGCAGCAGCAGCCGCTGCAACTCGCCGAGCGCCTCGTCGATGTCCTTCGCCGGGTTGAGGGCGTCCTCCGGGATGACCCGCTCGCCGCCGCCGACGCCCCCGCTGACGGTGTCGAACTGCCGCTCCAGCGGCACGCCCGCCGTGCGGAGGGTCTCCGACATGCTGAGCCGGCCGAGGAACCAGCCCGCGGCGGTCTTGCGGGCGTCCGGCTGCTTGGCCGGACGGAAGACGCGCGGCCCGCCGACCGCCTTCGGGTAGAGGTCGTACGTCTGCTTCGGCACGTCACCGGCGAACACCACGACGGTGTACTTCGGACCGAGATCGGCCGCCTTCGGGCCCTTGGGCTGCCCCGTACGGCCGAGGAAGTTGACCTGGTCGATGACCGCCACCACGTGCGCGGGCTGGGCCTCCGCGCGCAGCCGCAGCGGTTCCGCCAGCCCATGCCCGGTGATCTCCACTCCGGCCGGTGGGGTCTTCGGCGCCGCCGTCGCCGTCCCGGCGAAACCGAGCGACAGGACCGCCGCCGCGAGCCCGCCTGCCAACACCGCGACCAGCCGCCGCATCGTTCGGACCATCGCCGCCTCCTCGCCCCGTTCGATGGATGGCTTGCTGCAGGTCACGCGTTGGTTGGCTGACGGGGGTGACCGAACCCGTGCAGGGTGCCACCCTCAAGACTGCGCAGAACGTCGATCGGTTGCAGCTCGTGGAACAGTAATTGGAACTATCTGTGATCCCGGCCCGACCAATGAACGGTAGCCGTGGATCAGCGGGCGGATCGTACCTTTACGGAGGGGTTCATGGGGGGCAGGTTCCCACGTGTGGCGCTCACCTGGCCAGTGGTGGTCGGCGTGGCGATCGGTGTGTCGTTGGTGTTGCCGGCCGCGCCGGCGGCCGCCCACAACTCGCTGACCGGCAGCGATCCGCGCAACGGCGCGCGGGTGGCCGAGGCGCCGTCCCGGATCGAGCTGCGTTTCCTGGCGAAGGCGGACCCGAATACGACGAAGATCACAGTGACCGGTCCGGACAACGTGGCCGCGCTCGGCGGCGCGCCGGCCTTCTCCGGCTCGCGGGTGAGCGTCCCGTTCAAGCCCGGCCGGGCGGGGCTCTACATCGTCGGCTATCAGTTGGCGTCCAGCGACGGGCACCCGGTCTCCGGCGAGGTGCGGTTCACCCTGACCACCGGCACCCCCGCCGAGTCGCCGACCGGCGCGGGCACCGCCGGCCCGAGCGCCCCGGCGTCGGCCGTACCGCCTCCGTCCGGCGCCGCGCCGACCTCGGCCGCGCCCGGTCCGACGGGCGCGGGCACGCCGGGGTCCGCGGTGCCCGCGGCGAAGGAGAGCGACGACGCGGCCGGGCGCGGCTGGCTGTGGGCGCTCGGCGGCGTGCTTCTCCTCGCCGCCCTCGCCGCCGGCCTGCTGCTGCGTCGCCGCTCCGCCCGCCGCTGACCGGCACGAGCCCGGGACGCCTCAGCGCCCGGACCCACGGGTCCGGGCGCTGGGTGGGTACGCCGCCGTCAGGTACCACCCCGAGCCGGAGCCGGCGGTCGCGGACCGACGTGGCGACGGGCCGACGTGGCGACGGCGTCGCAGGCCGCCTTCCGGCGCGGGTGGGCCGTCCCGGCAGGGCGGTCGTGGCCGTCGGAACGGGCCCGGCTCAGAACAGGCGGACCCGGGCGGCGCGCAGCCGGCTCAGGGTGCGCTCGCGGCCGAGCACCTCCAGCGACTCGAACAGCGGCAGTCCGACGGTACGGCCGGTGACCGCGACGCGGACCGGCGCCTGGGCCTTGCCGAGCTTGAGCCCGCGCTCGGCGCCGACCGCCTCCAACGTCGACTTCAGCGTCTCGGCGTCCCACGACTCCAGCGCCTCGAACGCCGCCGTGGCGGCGTCCAGCAGCTCCGCCGAGCCCTCCTTCATCGCCTTGGCCCAGGCGGCCTCGTCGATCAGGGGCGCGGCGAGGAAGAGGAAGTCGACGTTCGGCACGATCTCGCTGAGCAGCGCGATCCGGGTCTGCGCCAGCGGGGCCACGGCCGCGAAGGCGTCCGCGTCGAACTCCTCCGGCTGCCACGGCGGCGGGGCGATGGTGCCGGTGCCCGTCAGCCACGGCCGGCAGGCCTCGACGAACTCCTCGACGGGCAGCGCCCGGATGTACTCGCCGTTGAACGCGCGGAGCTTCTTCTCGTCGAAGAACGCCGGGGAGGGGTTGACCTCCTCCAGCCGGTACTCCTGCTCGATCACCGACCATTCGACGATCTCCCGGTCGCCCGACGGCGCCCAGCCGAGCAGCATCAGGTAGTTGCGCATCGCGGCGGCCAGGTAACCCTCGTCCCGGAACGCCTCCAGGGCCACCTTGTCGCGGCGCTTGGAGAGCTTCTGCCGCTTCTCGTTGACCACCACCGGCACGTGCGCCCAGATCGGCGGCTTGACCCCGAGCGCCTCCCAGAGCAGCTGCTGCTTCGGGGTGTTGGGCAGGTGCTCCTCGGCCCGGATCACGTGGGTGATGCCCATGGTCATGTCGTCGACCACGTTGGCGAGCAGGAAGACCGGCGAGCCGTCGCCCCGGGCGATGACGAAGTCCTCGATCAGCTTGTTCTCGAAGGTCGGCTCGCCACGGATCAGGTCGACCACCACGGTCTCGCCCTCGTCGGGCGTACGGAAGCGCAGGGCGCGCCCCTCGCCGGCCGGCAGGCCCCGGTCCCGGCAGAAGCCGTCGTAGCCCTGGTACTGCGAGCCGGTGCGGGCCTGCACGGCCTCGCGGGTGCAGTCGCAGTGGTAGGCGCGGCCGGACGCGTGCAGCCGCGCGGCGGCGGCCCGGTGCTCGCCGGCGTACTCCGACTGGAAGTACGGGCCCTCGTAGCCGCCACGCTCGATGCCGATCCAGTCCAGCGCGGAGAGGATGCCCTCGGTCCACTCCGGCTTGTTGCGGGCCGCGTCGGTGTCCTCGATGCGGAGCACGAACACCCCGCCCTGCTGCTTGGCGTAGATCCAGTTCTGCAGCGCCGAGCGGGCACCGCCGACGTGGAACATACCGGTCGGGGAGGGGGCGAAGCGCACACGTACCGTCACGTCTCCAGCCTACGGCGGCGCGCGACCGGATTCCGCCAGGGGTGCGGCTCAGGGCACCGAGCGGATCTTCAGCACCAGGACGCTGCCCAGCACGGTGACCGCCGCGGTGACCGCGTAGAGCACCGGGTAGCCGCCGAGGTGCACCACGAGCGGGGCGGAGAGCGCCGGGCCGAGCACCTGCGGGGCGGAGTTCGCGATGTTGATGACGCCCAGGTCCTTGGCCCGGTCGGTCGCGGCGGGCAGCACCTGGGTGATGAGCGCGGCGTCCACCGACAGGTAGACGCCGTAGCCGGCGCCGAGCAGCAGCGCGGCGGCCACGGCCACCGGCCAGACCGGCGCGACGGCCAGCAGCAGCGCGGCGACCGCGATGATCCCGCCGGCGGTGATGACGAAGACCTTCCGCTTGCCGGAGCGGTCCGACAGCCGCCCGGCCACCACGGCGGTGGCCGCCAGGCCGGCCGTGTAGAGCAGGATCAGCACCAGCAGGCCGCCCTCGGGGTCGGGGTGGCGTACCTCGTCGGTGAGGAAGTAGAGCAGGTAGAGCGTGCCGAGCGCGTTGCCGAGCTGCACCAGGAAACGGGTGATCCAGGCCCAGCCGAAGTCGGGGTGGCGGCGCGGCGAGATCCACATCGACGCGAGCAGGGCGCGCCACCGCAGCGCCGGCCGGTGCGCCCGGGGCAGCGGGTCGTCGGCGGTGAGCAGCGCGAACGGCAGGGCCAGCAGCAGCACCGCCGCGGCCATCGCCAGGTAGCCGGCGGCGGTGCCGCTCACCACGGCGGTGACCAGCACCACCCCGAGCACCAACCCCAGCGCCTGGGGGATGCCGACCCAGCCGGAGACGCCGCCCCGCTGGGCGACCGGCACCCGGTCCGGCACGGCGGCGGTCAGGCTGGCCAGCATCGCGTTGAAGCAGACCTGGGCGGCCACCCAGCCGAGCGCGACCCCGGCGACGGTGCGTTGCTGCGCCAGCAGCACCAGGGCCGCCGCGCCGAGCAGCGCGCCGCCGGCGGTCCAGACGTGCCGCCGGCCGAACTCCCGCCCGGCCAGCTGCAGGCAGGTGCGGTCCGACAGCGCCCCGGCGAGGGGGTTGGCGAGCACGGCGGCGAGCGCGCCGAGGCCGGTGACCACGGCCAGCGCCGTCTCCTTGTCGGCCGGGGCGATCTGTTCCAGCTGCTGCGGCAGCAGCACCTGGATCGGCGTGAAGAACGCCATCCAGACCCCGAGGTTGGCCGCGAAGATCAGCGCGATCCAGCCCCGCCGCACCGGCGCGGTCGGCTCGGCGAGCGCCGCCGGCAGCGACGCGGGCGTCGGGTCGACGGTGGTCACGGCCGGGCGATCAGGTCACGGAACCATGCGTACGAGGACTTGGGCGTACGGAGCTGGGTGTCGAAGTCGACGTGCACGAGGCCGAAGCGCTTGGTGAAGCCCTCCGCCCACTCCCAGTTGTCCAGCAGCGACCAGACGAAGTAGCCGGTGACGTCTACACCCTCGGCCATCGCGGCGCCTACCGCGCGCAGGTGCCCGTCGAGGTAGGCGATGCGCTCCGGGTCGTGCACCCGGCCGTCGGCGTCGGGCGCGTCGTCGTACGCGCAGCCGCTCTCGGTGACCTGGATCGGGGGCAGGTCGTCGGCGTACGTGCGGTGCAGCCAGCCGAGCAGCTCGCGCAGCCCGTCGGGGGCGACCGGCCAGTCGAAGGCGGTACGCGGGTATCCGTCCAGCGGCACGAACTCGAACGGCAGCGGCGAGTCCTCCTGCGGGGCGCGTACGCCGGTCGGGTTGTAGTAGTTGACCCCCAGCACGTCGATCGGCGCGGCGATCACGTCGAGATCGCCGGCGCGCACCACGGCGGTGTCGAAGCCCAGCTCGGCGGGGTAGCCCCGGCCGAACAGCGGGTCCGTGAAGAGGCGGTTGTGCAGCGCCTCGTACGCCGCGACGGCCGCCCGGTCGGCGTCGGTGTCCCCGGCCGGCCGCACGGGCGAGTAGTTGTTCGCGATGGCGACCGGGCTCGCGGTGCGCGCCCGCAGCGCGGCGACGGCGAGGCCGTGGGCGAGCAGCTGGTGGTGGGCCACCGGGAAGGCGTCGAAGAGCAGCGTCCGGCCGGGGGCGTGCTCGCCCGTGCCGTGGCCGAGGCTCATGTGGATGAAGGGCTCGTTGAGGGTGATCCAGAGCTTCACCCGGTCGCCGAGGCGGGCGGCGGTCGCATCGGCGTACTCGGCGAAGCGGTGGGCGGTGTCCCGGTTCAGCCAGCCGCCCGCGTCCTCGAGGGCCTGCGGCAGGTCCCAGTGGAAGAGCGTGGCGACCGGGTCGACGCCGTGGGCGAGCAGGTCGTCGACGAGCCGGTCGTAGAAGTCCAGCCCGCGCGTGTCGACCGGGCCGTCGCCGGTGGGCCGCACGCGGGGCCAGGCGATCGAGAAGCGGTACGCCGAGACGCCCAGCCCGGCGAGCAGCGCGACGTCCTCGGCGTGCCGGTGGTAGTGGTCGCAGGCCACGTCGCCGGTGCTGCCGTCGGCGATCCGGCCGGGGGTGTGGGCGAAGGTGTCCCAGATGGACGCTCCCCGCCCGTTCTCGTCGACGCCGCCCTCGATCTGGTAGGCGGAGGTGGACACTCCCCAGCGGAATCCGGCGGGGAACTCGGGCATCGCTGCGGTCGACATGCGCCCTCCCGTCGTACGTGAATCGTGTTCGGGACTCTAGGGGGCGGCCGGCCGTTGCGCCATAGGTCGTACGTCGCCGCAGCGCAAGAGTTTTCGGCGCGTCTTTTCCGAACCCGTCCGTATACGTCCGAATTTGCGCATAGAGTGCCGATATCGTGGGATGTCCTCACTGGAGGAAAGACGGAAATGATCCTCGTGGAACGCAGTGCGCACGTGATGGCGCCAGTGGAAGCGGTCTGGGACGTCGTGCAGCGGGCCGAGCAGTTGCCGGCCTGGCTGGCGGGGGTCCGTGCGGCCGAGGTGCTCTCGGGAGAGGGCTTCGGGCGCCGACAACTCGTCCAGGCCGGACGTGGCGCCGCGCATGAGGCCGAGGTGATCGCCTATCAGGCGCCGACCCTGATCGGCTGGCGCGAACGCGCCAAGGGCGCCGGTGCCCGGGCGGAGGCGCGCACCGAGATCTACGTCCAGCTCACCGTGGACGAGGAGGAGGGCGGGACGATCGTGCGGCTCATCGTCGTACGCTGGCCGGCCGGTCCGGTCAAGGCCGCCCTGCTCCGCCTCGGCCTGCGCAGGGTCGGCGCCGACCTGGAGGACTCGCTCGCCCGGCTGACCGATCTGGCCGCCGTCGGCTGAGCCGGGCACGTCCTGGCGCCACCCGCGACGGCGGTGGCCCGGTGTCCCCGCCAGGGACTCCGGACCACCGCCGGTTCGCTCGTCGGCGGACGACGAAGGGCCCGGCGCGGGAAGCGCCGGGCCCTCGTCTCGTACGTCCTAGCTGTCGCCGCCGGTCTCGCCGACCGGGGCCGCGTTCACGTCCTCGATGGCGTACTTCTTGGCCGCCTCGGCCGGCACGCTGGCCGGTACCGCGCCGCGCAGGGCGAGCTGCCGCAGCGTCGCGACCACCACCGACTCGGCGTCGACGTGGAAGTGCCGGCGCAGGGCGTGCCGGGTGTCGGACATGCCGAACCCGTCCGTGCCGAGCGAGGTGTAGTCGCCGGGCACCCAGCGGGCGATCAGGTCCGGCACCGCGCGCATCCAGTCGCTGACCGCGACCTTCGGGCCTTCGGCGTCGGCCAGCTTCTGCTGGATGTACGGCACCCGCTGCTCCGCGCCCGGGTTGAGCAGGTTGTGCTCCTCGCACTGCACCGCGTCGCGGCGCAGCTCCGTCCAGGAGGTCACCGACCAGACGTCGGCGGCCACGCCCCAGTCCTGGGCCAGCAGCTGCTGCGCCTTGATCGCCCACTGCATGCCCGTGCCCGAGGCGAGCACGTTGGCCTTCGGCGCGTCGTCGCCCACCGACGGGGCGGGGGAGTAGCGGTAGATGCCCTTGAGTAGCCCCTCCACGTCCACGCCCTCCGGCTCCGCAGGCTGGAGGATCGGCTCGTTGTAGATCGTCAGGTAGTAGAAGACGTTCTCCTGCGCCTCGCCGTACATCCGGTGCAGGCCGTTCTCCACGATGTGCGCGATCTCGAACGCGAACGCCGGGTCGTACGCGACCACCGCCGGGTTGGTGGCGGCGATCAGCAGCGAGTGGCCGTCCTCGTGCTGGAGACCCTCGCCGTTGAGCGTGGTCCGGCCGGCGGTGGCGCCGAGCAGGAAGCCCCGGGCCATCTGGTCGGCGGCGGCCCACAGCCCGTCGGCGGTGCGCTGGAACCCGAACATCGAGTAGAAGATGTACATCGGGATCATCGGCTCGTCGTGCGTGGCGTACGCCGAGCCCGCCGCCGTGAACGAGGCGACCGAGCCGGCCTCGTTGATCCCCTCGTGCAGGATCTGCCCGCCGGTGGACTCCTTGTACGACAGGAACAGCTCCCGGTCGACCGAGGTGTAGCGCTGGCCGTGCGGCGAGTAGATCTTCTGCGTCGGGAAGAGCGAGTCCATGCCGAAGGTGCGGGCCTCGTCCGGGATGATCGGCACCCAGCGCTTGCCGAACTCCTTGTCCTTCATCACGTCCTTGAGCAGGCGGACGAAGGCCATCGTGGTGGCCACCTTCTGCTTGCCCGAGCCGCGCTTGACGTCGGCGAAGCGCTCCGGGCCGGGGATGGCCAGCCGCTTCTGGCCCGAGCGCCGCGACGGCAGGTAGCCGCCGAGCTGCTGGCGCCGCTCCTTGAGGTACGCGATCTCGTCGGACTTCTCGCCCGGCGTGTAGTACGGCGGCAGGTAGGGGTTGTCCTCCAGCGCCTTGTCCGGGATGTCCAGGTAGAGCCGGTCGCGGAAGGTCTTGAGGTCCTCCAGCGTCAGCTTCTTCATCTGGTGGGTGGCGTTGCGGCCCTCGAAGTGCGAGCCCAGCGTCCAGCCCTTGATCGTCTTGGCCAGGATGACGGTCGGCTGACCGGTGTGCTCCATCGCCGCCTTGTAGGCCGCGTAGAGCTTGCGGTAGTCGTGCCCGCCCCGCTTGAGGTTCCAGATCTCGTCGTCGCTGAGGTCCTCGACCATCTTGCGGGTCCGCTGGTCGCGGCCGAAGAAGTGCTCCCGGACGTACGCCCCGGACTCCGCCTTGTAGGTCTGGTAGTCACCGTCGGGCGTGGTGTTCATCAGGTTGACCAGCGCGCCGTCGGTGTCCGCGGCGAGCAGCGGGTCCCACTCCCGGCCCCAGACCACCTTGATGACGTTCCAGCCGGCGCCCCGGAAGAACGCCTCCAGCTCCTGCATGACCTTGCCGTTGCCGCGCACCGGCCCGTCGAGCCGCTGGAGGTTGCAGTTGATCACGAAGGTGAGGTTGTCCAGCTCCTCGCGGGCGGCCACGCCGATCGCGCCGAGCGTCTCCGGCTCGTCCATCTCGCCGTCGCCCAGGTAGGCCCACACGTGCTGGTCCGAGGTGTCCTTGATGCCCCGGTGGTGCAGGTAGCGGTTGAACCGCGCCTGGTAGATCGCGTTCAGCCCGCCCAGGCCCATCGAGACCGTGGGGAACTCCCAGAAGTCCGGCATGAGCCGCGGGTGCGGGTACGACGGCAGGCCGCCGCCCGGGTGCGACAGCTCCTGGCGGAACCCGTCGAGCTGGTGCTCGGTCAGCCGCCCCTCCAGGAACGCCCGCGCGTACATGCCGGGCGAGGCGTGGCCCTGGTAGAAGATGTGGTCGCCGCCGCCCGGGTGGTTCTTGCCCCGGAAGAAGTGGTTGAAGCCCACCTCGTAGAGCGAGGCCGAGCTGGCGAAGGTGGAGATGTGCCCACCGACGCCGATCTCGGGGCGCTGCGCCCGGTGCACCAGCATGGCCGCGTTCCACCGGACGTACGCCCGGATCCGCCGTTCCACGTGCTCGTCACCCGGGAACCACGGCTCGTGCTCCGGCGGGATGGTGTTGATGTAGTCGGTGGTGGTCAGCGACGGCACCCCGACCTGGCGCTCGCGGGCCCGCTCCAGCAGGCGCAGCATGACGTAGCGGGCGCGCTTTGTCCCGCGCTCGTCGATGACACCGTCGAGCGACTCGACCCATTCGCTGGTCTCTTCAGGGTCGATGTCCGGAAGCTGGCTCGGCAGACCAGCGGTGATCACCGGGCGCTTGCGTTCCGTAGCCACAGGCG
Source organism: Micromonospora sp. AMSO12t (assembly GCF_008806585.1). Classification (NCBI taxonomy): domain Bacteria; kingdom Bacillati; phylum Actinomycetota; class Actinomycetes; order Micromonosporales; family Micromonosporaceae; genus Micromonospora; species Micromonospora sp. AMSO12t. The sequence goes on along the minus strand of NZ_WAAS01000216.1, from coordinate 503 downwards.
TTCCCTCGGTTCTGTGTGGGATAGGTCTCTAGCGCCATCCTGCCCCCTGGTGGCACCTGTCGTCACGCCCACCGCCCGGAGACGCGACGCGCGACACAGGTACCCGCCGGTAACTTTGCGCAACCGGCAACGCGTCCCATCCGTTACCGGCGGACGAGCGGCCCTTGCCCGGCCTCTCTACGGTGCCGGGCATGGACAGGCGGAAGGCACGCGTCGGCGCGGTCATGGTGGCGGCCGGAACGGCCGGGGTGGTCGCCGGCGGGATCGGGATGCGCGAGGGACGCGCCGCCCTCCTGGCGATCGTCCTGAGCGGGGGCCTGCTGGCGGTGTTCGGCGTGGCGGTGCTGCGCGGCGCCCGGCGTGGCCGGCGTCGCGGCGGAGCGGGCGGCCGGCACGCGGGGGTGGGTTTCACGCCGGTCGGGCCCGCCGGGGACATCGGGGCCAGCTACGACAACCGCGACTGCGGCTCCGACGCCGCTTCGGGCTCCGGCTGGTGGGGTGGC
>NZ_WAAS01000215.1:0-11292 GCF_008806585.1 Micromonospora sp. AMSO12t | reverse complement strand
GGGTGGCCGAGGGGGTCGGCTTCGGCGTCGGGCTGGGGCTGAGCGAGGGCGAGGGCGAAGGCGAGACGGCCCGGTCCAGGGACCGCGAAGCGCGGTCGTCGTCGACGGCCCGCTCGGCCAGCGCCTCGGCCACGGGTTCCCGCGCGGCGTCGGCGTCCTCGCGCGTGCCGGCGAACGCGGCCACGCCGAGGCAGCAGGTCACGCCGGTGGCGAGCGCGACCCGGACGGGGGTCGAGGCGAGCAGGGCCCGGCCGCGGCGACGCTGCCGTTCCGCAGCGCGATGACGGCCGGTCGTCCGTTCGGTCGAGGCGGGGTCGTCCGAGCGGGTGGCCGGTCGATCCTGGGTCAGCTTCTGGTCGAGAGGGTCGTCGGGGTGCACCCGCCGAGGCTAGAAAAGCGAGCGCGTCTTGCCATCGGCCTGGTTGGTGGCGTGCGCCACAATTTGCGCCGATCTGCGGGCCGATTATCCCCGACGGCTCATCAAAGCCGCCAATCGCTCTTGTCGACTCTTTCGCATATATCCGATTAGGGGTTGGTAATCGGGTGGAGAATCGATCGCGGGCTCCGGCGCCGGGCTGGCGTCGGGCCTCCACCGAACGGTGGAGGCCGCCGTGGGTCACCCGACCGACCGCCCGTCGGCCCCCGAGGTGACGGCGCAGGCCGTGCCGGCGGCGGTGGTGCAGGTCGGACCGGCGGCGGTGGTGCAGGTCGGACCGGCGGCGGTGGTGTCGGAGCTGTCCCGCGCCGCAGGGCCCGCCGACGGGTCGGTCAGTGCCGGCCGTTCTCCGCCGGGGTGACGGTGAGCCGGTGCCGGCTGCCGTCGCCGCTGGAGAAGGGCCACAGCCGGTCCGCGTGCTCCACCAGCTCGGCCAGCTGTTGCCGGCTCAGCCCCGCCGACGAGATGGAGGCGTGCACGTCGGCCCGGTACCGGCCGTCGTCGTCGCGCCCGAGCTTCGCCTCCGCGCGTACCTGCACGGTGTGCGCCTCGTCGGTGATCTCGCCCGCCGCCTCCACCGCCGCGTGGTGCAGGCAGGACGCGAAGGCGGCGGCGAGCAGTTGCTCCGGGGTCAGCCCCGAGCAGTGCGGCGCCAGTGGGGACGCCAGGGCCGTGGACAGGCTCCCGTCGTCGGTGCGTACGTGGCCGCCCTCGGCGGTCGCGGTGGCCGTCTCGTTCAGCCAGGAGCTCGATTCCGGCATCGCGTTCCTCCCGTCGCTCACCCGCCCGGCTACCCGGCCCCCGGACGGTGAAACGCGGGCGACCGGTGGGCGGCCTGAAGGACGCCGGACGGAAGCGGCCCCACGACGCCGGCCTGGCCGGACCGCGAAAGGAGGCCCAGCCGGCCCGCCCGGGGCCCCGGGAGGAGGCTCAGCCGGCGCGGTCGGGCTGCGGAAGGAGGCTCAGCCGGCCTGGGTGGACCAGTCGGGTACGGGAGCCGCCTCGGTCGCCTCGGCCGCCGCCCGCTCGGTCCACGGCGACATCGACCCGACGCGCTGTCGCGGCGCCGTGGGCTGCTGTAGCGGCACGTACACGCGGGCGTCCACCGCCTCCGCCAGCAGCAGGGCCGCCATCAGGCTGGACGGCCGGTCGGCCGGGTCGTCGGCCAGGCAGCTCGCGCACAGGTCGGCCACCTCCGGCGGCAGCCCCTCGATCTCCGGCAGCGGCAGCGGCGGTTGCCGCAGGCGCGCGCCGAGCAGCTGGGTCGGAGTCGTGCTGCCCGCCTGGTACGGCAGCCGCCCTGTCAGGCAGTAGTAGAGCAGGACGCCGAGGGCGTACATGTCGGCGGCGGGGGTGACGGGTGCCCGTTCCAGCTGCTCCGGCGCGAGGTAGGCGGGCGTGCCGACCACCATCCCCTCCGGTGACCGGTCCGGGGTGCCGGACGGGGTGGCGATGCCGAAGTCGAGCACCTTCACGCCGGCCGGGGTCAGGATCACGTTCGCCGGCTTGACGTCGCGGTGCACGATGCCGTGCGCGTGCGCCGCGGCCAGCGCGGCGCTCACCTCGGCGCAGACCCGTACGGCGATGCGCCAGTCCAGCGGTCCGGCCCGCAGGTGCGCGGCCAGCGTCTCGCCCTCGGCCAGTTCCATGACGATGTAGGGCACCTGGCCCTCGGGGCCCGTCCCGCAGGTGCCGAAGTCGTGCACGGAGGCCACGTTCGGGTGCACCAGCCGGGCGGCGGAGCGGGCCTCCGCGCGGATGCGCTCCACAGAGGTGTCCTGGCCCTCCTGCCCCGGGGACATCACCTTTACCGCGACCGGCCGGTCCAGCACCGCGTCGTGGGCCCGCCAGACCTCCGACATGCCGCCGATGCCGATGCGCTGTTCGAGCCGGTATCGCCCGTCCAGCGTTCTCATCGACCGCTCCCTGCTCTTCCTGGCCCGTCCCTCGACAGGTCCCCAGGGCAGCGGTACCCGAGCTCCGATCAGGGCAAACCGCTGCCGGATCCGGGCGGGGCCGCTCACTGCTGCGGTAGCTTGCGAGCCAGGGCCGCTGTCGGGGCGGCACTGCGGGAAGGCGGGCGCGCGGATGAGCGAGGTGACCGTACGCTTCGTCGGCGGCCCGGCCCACGACCTGGTCCGGTCGGTGCCCGCCGAGCCGGACGGCTCCCCGCCGGCGCACTGGATCCTTCGGCACCCCGACGGCGCCGGGCCGGCCACGGCCGGCGGACCGGACCACCTCTACCAGCGCGAGCAGCCCACCGGCGGCGGCACCTGGACGATGCGCTTCGTGCACACCTACCCGGTGGGCATGACCGAGTGAGCTCGCCCGTCGCCCGTCGGACGGGGCGGCCAGCGGGCGTGGCCGGGCCACCACGGCGACGACGACCACCGCCACGTCCCGGGCGCCCGGCGGCCCGGCGGTGGACGGGTCGGCCGGCACACAGCGGGGGCACAGGTGGCGCACAAGCCGGGCACAGCGGCCCGGCGCACGATGGGGGCCATGGTGACGGACGGGCAGGTCGGGGCGGGCCGGGTCGAGCTGCGCCGCCCCGACGGGGAGCCGGTGCGGGTGCTGGTGGTCGACGACGAGCCGACCCTGGCCGACCTGCTGTCGATGGCGTTGCGCTACGAAGGCTGGCAGGTGCGTACGGCGGGCGACGGCACGTCGGCGCTGAACGCGGCGCGGCAGTTCCGGCCGGACGCCGTGGTGCTCGACGTGATGCTGCCCGACCTGGACGGCTTCCAGGTGCTGCGCCGGCTGCGTGAGCAGGCCCCGACGGTGCCGGTGCTCTTCCTGACGGCGCGGGACGCGGTGGAGGACCGGATCGCCGGGCTGACCGTCGGCGGCGACGACTACGTCACCAAGCCGTTCAGCCTGGAGGAGGTGATCGCCCGGCTGCGGGCGCTGCTGCGCCGCTCGGGCTTCGCCGTCGCCGCCCGCCCGGACGCGGTGCTCACCGTCGGCGACCTCAGCCTCGACGAGGACAGCCACGAGGTGCGCCGCGACGGCTGCCCCGTCACGCTCACCGCCACCGAGTTCGAGCTGCTGCGCTACCTGATGCGCAACCCGCGCCGGGTGCTCAGCAAGGCGCAGATCCTCGACCGGGTCTGGAACTACGACTTCGGCGGCCAGGCCAACGTGGTGGAGCTGTACATCTCGTACCTGCGGAAGAAGATCGACGCGGGCCGGAAGCCGATGATCCACACGTTGCGCGGCGCGGGGTATGTCCTCCGGCCGGCGGAGTGAGCGGGCCGCCGGCCGGCTGCGCCACCGGCTGGCCGGGGTGTCGCTGCGGACCCGCCTGGTGGTCACCCTGGTCGCCCTGCTGGCCCTGGTCAGCGTGGCCATTGGCGGGATCACCACGGTCGCGTTGCGGCAGTTCCTGATCGACCGGGTCGACGACCAGTTGACGCCGATGCGGACCGGTCCCGGTCGGGGCGTGCCGTCGCCCTTCGAGGCGCCACCCTTCGGGCCGGACGCCCGGATTCCCCGGGGGCTTCCGCCGGGGACCGTCGCCGCCGAGGTGGCCGACGGCCGGGTGGTCCGGGCCTGGACCCTCGCCGACCGGGAGGAACGCGCCGTCCCCGCCGGGGACCTGGCCGGCCTCGCGGACCTGCCCACGGACGGCCGCCCCCGCACCCGTGAGCTGGGCGAGCGCGGTGCCTACCGGGTGGTGGCGCGCCAGCTTCCGGGCGGGACCGTGCGGGTGCTCGGCCTGCCGCTGTCGGGCGTGTCGGAGACCGTCTGGTGGCTGGTCGCCGCGCAGGCCGGTGTGGCGACCGCGGGGCTGCTCGTCGCCGGCGGGGCCGGAGCCCTGATCGTGCGGGCGACCCTGCGCCCGCTGCGCCGGGTCGCCACCACCGCTGGCCGGGTCAGCGAGCTGCCCCTGGACCGCGGCGAGGTCGCGCTGTCGGTGCGGGTGCCGGCCGCCGACACCGACCCGCGCACCGAGGTGGGGCAGGTGGGCGCGGCGCTGAACCGGATGCTGGGGCACGTCGGCGCCGCGCTCGCCGCCCGCCAGGCCAGCGAGACCCGGGTACGCCAGTTCGTCGCCGACGCCAGCCACGAGCTGCGGACCCCGCTGGCGGCCATCCGGGGGTACGCCGAGGTCGCCCGGCGCGGCCGGGACGAGGTGCCGCCCGACGTGGCCCACGCGTTGCGCCGGGTCGAGTCCGAGAGCACCCGGATGACCCGCCTCGTCGACGACCTGCTGCTGCTCGCCCGGCTGGATTCGGGCCGGCCGCTCGTGGTCGAGCCGGTCGACCTGTCCGCGCTGGTGGTGGACGCGGTCGGCGACGCGCACGTGGCGGGGCCGGAGCACCGGTGGCGGCTCGACCTGCCGGACACCGTGGTCCGCGTCCCCGGCGACCCGGCCCGGCTGCACCAGGTGCTGGCGAACCTGCTGGCCAACGCCCGGGTGCACACCCCGCCCGGCACCACGGTCACCACCACCCTGCGAGTCGACGGCGACGTCGCCGTGCTCGGCGTCGCCGACGACGGGCCGGGCGTGCCGCCGGCGCTGCGGGCCGAGGTGTTCGAACGCTTCTCCCGGGGCGACAGCTCCCGGTCCCGGGCGCACGGCAGCACCGGCCTGGGCCTGGCGATCGTGGCCGCCGTGGTGGAGGCCCACCACGGCACGGTCGAGCTGGACGGTCGGCCCGGCCGGACGGTGTTCACCGTCCGGCTGCCGGGAGCCAGCTCCGGCGGGTGACCCGTGCCGGACCGGGCCACGGGCCGGCGCCGCGGCGACCGTCGGGCGGACCGGGCCACGGGCCGGCGCCGCGGTGACCGTCGGGCGGGCCGGACGGGCGACGGTCAGTCGGCCAGCAGTTCGGCGAGGGCCTGCCCGACACGCTCCGCGTGCCGCCCGTCGGGGTCCTCGTCTGCGTTGAAGTCGGTGACGCTCATCCCGATCAGCCGACCCGAGCGGACCAGCGGTCGGGCCAGCGCGACGAGGTCGGCCCAGTCCAGCCCGTCCGGCTCGGGATAGCTGACCGCCGGGAGTACCAGCGGGTCGAGCACGTCGAGGTCGAGGTGCAGCCAGGCCGGCGTCGTACCGGCGGCGAGATCCCGGCCCACCGCCGCGGCGTCGGCGCCCCGCAGCCGGGTGGCCGGCACCAGGTGGACGGCGGGGTCGATCCGGTAGGCCTCCTTCCCGTCCGTCGCGGCCCGGTCGAGCGGCCGGTGGCCGAGCAGGTGCACCTGGTCGGGGTCGACCAGCGGCCCCTCCCGGTCGAGCACTCCCGCCGGGCCGTGGTCGGTGACGATCGACAGGTCCATGTCCGCCGCCTCACCGGTGGGCGAGGTGCGGCCGTCCTCGAAGTCGAGGTGGGCGTCGAGGAACCACAGGTCGAAGCCGGCGGGCAGCCCCGCCAGGATGCCGGGCAGGATCGCGCAGTCGCCGCCGAGCACCAGCGGATGCCGTCCCGAGCCGATCAGCGTCGTCGTGCGGGCGGCGATCGCCCGGCCGGCGCGGCGCACCTGGTCGACGCCGATCACCCCGGTCTCCGGGTCCCGGACCGGGTCGGTGATCAGGGCGTCGACGGCGCCTGCGTCGGCCGCGCCCAGCCGGCCCAGCAGCCCGGCGGTCCGCAGCGCGGCGGGCGCCCGGTGCTCGCCCCGGCCGCGTCCGGAGGAGTCGAGGGGAGCGTCCAGCACCGACCATCGCACATCCGGAGGCTAGCCCGGCCGTGGCAGGCTGGGCGGCATGTACCGGGAACGTCCGGCCGGGTTTGCCGGCGCGGTGCTCTGGACCAGCGCCACGACGGCGGGCGCCGCACCGGCCAGGGTGCTCCCCGACGGCTGCCTCGACCTGCTCTGGTCGAGCCGCTGCGGGCTGACGGTGGCCGGGCCGGACCGCACCGCGCACCTGAGCGGCGGCGGGCCGCCGGAGCGCTGGGTGGGGCTGCGGCTGCCGTCGGGCACCGGACCGGCGGTGCTCGGCGTACCGGCCGTCGAGCTGCGCGACCGGCGGGTCCCCCTGGCGGAGCTGTGGGGCGACCGGGACGTCGCCCGGCTGGCCGAGCGGGCGGAGGCGGCCCCGGCCGACGTGCTGACGGAGATCGCCGTCCGGCGGCTGCGGGCGGCCGGCGGGCCCGATCCGATCGGCGCCCGGGTCACCGCCGCGTTGGCCGCCGGCGCCAGCGTGACCGCGACCGCCGCCGGGATCGGCCTCGATCCGCGCGCCCTGCACCGCCGGTGCCAGCACCTGTTCGGGTACGGCCCGAAGACCCTGGCCCGGATCCTGCGGATGGGGCGCGCGCTGGCGCTGGCCCGCGCCGGCACCCCGCTGGCAGAGGTGGCGGCCCGCTGCGGCTACGCCGACCAGGCCCACCTGACCCGCGACGTGCGGGACCTGGCCGGCGTGCCGCCCACCGCCCTGCTGAGCTGAACGCTCGGCGATCTTCCCGGCCGGGTGACCGCTGACGCTCCGCGCGTTCCCGGTGCGGTTCCGCGTGGATCCTCACCATCGACCACGAGGCCCGACGGGTCGGGTTTCCGGTGTCCGGCGGGGCCGGTCCGCGTTCAGCTCGCGGCGAGCGGGGCGAACAGGTCCACGCCGTTGCCGTCGGGGTCGAGCACCACCGCGTACCGCTGGCCCCAGTAGGCGTCCCACGGGGGCAGGTGACCCTCGTGGCCCTCGGCCACCAGCTCCGCGTAGAGCCGGTCCACCTCCGCCGGGTCGGCGCACAGGAAGGCGAGGCTGGCCCCGCCGCCGCCCCCGGGCTTCCAGCCGGGGTCGAACGCGCGGACGGTGTCGGCGGTGTCCCAGGCCAGCCGGATGCCGCCCGGCAGGGTGACCTCCACGTGCGGCGCGGTGTCGGCGTCGGCGGGAATGTCGAGGCCGAGCCGCCGGTAGAAGGCGAGGGAGCGGGACAGGTCGCTGCTGACCATGCCGATGAGATCGAGTCTGGGTGCCATGGCTCCCACCGTAGGGAGGCTCCCGGCGCCCGTCTTGAACGAAACGGACAACCGGGCGGAGTGTCGGGTGTGCCCCTCACGACCGGGACGATCGGCGTAGCGTGTCAGACAAGTCCGGCTTTACGGGCAAATCCCTCAAGGATCCTGCCCGCGTACGCCGAACATCGAGACGCGAGGAAAGGAGCGGTCGGTGGAACACCTGGCCTACCTGGACGCGGGGTCCGGCAGCCTGATCGTGCAGGCGGTGGTCGGCGGGGTGGCCGGCGCCGCGGTGGCGGCCAAGCTCTACTGGCGGCGACTGGTCGACCGGTTCCGCCGCCAGCCCACCGACCAGCGCTGACCCCGGCCGATGGCGAACTCCCGCACCGGCCTGCGCGCCGAGCCAGGCTCCTTCCGCGACCCCGCCAACCGGGTCTTCCACCTCGACGGCGACGTGCTGCGCGGGCTGGACGAGCAGGCCGCCGGGGAGTGGCGCGCGCTGACCGCCAGCGACTTCTTCCCGCCGCTGCTCGCCGCCGGCAAGGTGTGCGGCACCGAGGCGGTCGACTCGCCGGCCGTGCCGTCGGCCGACCGGTGGGCCGCCGTCCTGCGCCACGAGCGCATCCCGTTCGTCTCCCACCCGTACGAGTGGTCCTTCACCATGCTGCGCGACGCGGCGCTGCTGCACCTGGAGATCCTGCGCGCGGCCCTGCCGGCCGGGTTCACCACGAAGGACGGGTCGGCCTACAACCTCCAGTGGCGGGGCGCCGAACCCGTGTTCATCGACGTCGGCTCGTTCACCCCGGCCCGCGACGGCGAGCCCTGGGCCGGCTACCGGCAGTTCTGCCAGACGCTGCTCTACCCGCTGCTGCTCGACGCCCACCTCGGGCTGGACTTCCAACCCTGGCTGCGCGCCCGGGTCGACGGCATCGAGCCCGAGCAGATGCGCCGGCTGTTCGGCGGCGTCCGGCGGCTGCTGCCCGGCGTGCCCACCCACGTGCACCTGCACGACGCCATGCAGCGGCGCAACGCCCGGGCCAGCACCGCCGACGTCCGGTCCCAGCTGCGGGCCGCCGGCTACTCGCGGGAGCTGGCGCTGGCCACCGTACGCGGCATCGAGAAGCTCGTCCGGCGGCTGGAGCCCCGCCGTGCGGCCAGTCACTGGGTCGACTACCAGCGCACCTGCGCGTACACCGCCGACGACCGGGCCGCGAAGGAACGCTTCGTCGCCGAGGCGCTGGCCGACGGACCACGGCCCCGCCTGGCGCTGGACCTCGGCGCCAACGACGGCCGGTACGCCCGCCTCGCCGCCCGGCACGCCGACTACGTCGTCGCGGTCGAGCAGGACCCGGGCGTGGTGGACGGGCTCTACCGGGACCTGCGCGCGGCGGGGGAGCGGCGGATCCTGCCCCTGGTGATGGATCTCGCCGACCCGTCGCCCGGCGGCGGCTGGCGCGGCGTCGAGCGGGCCTCGTTCGCGGACCGGGTGGAGGCGGACGCGATCCTCGCCCTGGCCGTGGTGCACCACCTGGCGATCGGGCGCAACGTGCCGCTGCCCGAGGTGCTGGACTGGCTCGTCGGGCTCGCCGCCCCGGGCGCCCGGGTGGTGGTGGAGTTCGTCCACCCCGAGGACCCGATGGCCCGGCGGCTGCTGGCCAACAAGCCCGAGGGACTCTTCCCCGACTACCGGCCGGCCGAGTTCGAGCGGCTGCTCTCCGCGCGCTGCCGGATCGCGCGGCGACTCGACCTGCCCTCGGGTACCCGGACGCTCTACGCGGCGGTCGTGGGTGGCTGAGCCGGCGCCCCCGCCGGACCGCACGTGCGGCGACCCGCCGCCGGGCGACCCGCCGCCGGGCGACCCGCCGCCGGGCGACCGGCCGCCGGGCGACCGGGTGTCGGGTGACCGGCCGTCGGGCGAGCGGCTGTCGGGCGAGCCGTCGTCGGGCGACCGGGTTTCCGGAGGCCAGGTTGCCGGTGGTCGGCCGGGTGGCTGGCGTACCGAGTTGGGTCGGCTGGCCGAGGTGGCGGGGCTCGTCGGGCTCGTGGTCACCCAGCCGCTGCTGGACGTCCTCGGGCGCAGCCCCGACTTCTTCCTGTTCCACCGGGCCGACCGGGGGGAGATCATGCTGCTGGTGGCGTTGGTCGCGCTGGTGCCCACCGCCGCCGTCGCGCTGCCCGGCGCGCTGTCCCGCCTGGCCGGACGCACCGCCCGCTCGGCCACGCACACCCTGCTGGTCGGCCTGCTGCTCGCCGCGCTGGCCGTGCAGATCGGCCGGCACGGTACGCCGCTGCGGGGCGTACCGCTGCTGCTGCTCGCCGCGGTGGCCGGAGCCGCCGGGGCCGCCGCGCACCGGCGCTGGCGCGCGCCCGGGCGGATGCTGCGGCTCGCCGCGGCCGGGCCGCTGCTGTTCGTGGGGCTGTTCGTGTTCGCCTCGCCCACCTCCACGGTGGTACTGCCCCGGGGCGAGGGCGGCGCCGCCGGGGTGGCCGGGCCCGGCAACCACCCGCCGGTGGTCGTGCTGGTCCTCGACGAACTGCCGCTGGTCTCCCTGCTCGGCGCGGACGGGCGGATCGACGCCACCCGGTACCCGCACTTCGCGGAGCTGGCCGGCGGCTCCACCTGGTACCGCAACGCCACCGGCGTCAGCGGCTGGACGCCCTACGCGCTGCCGGCCATGCTCACCGGCCGCTACCCGCAGCGGGCGGCCGCGCCGCACTACTCGCAGTACCCGGACAACCTCTTCACCGCCCTCGGCGGCCTGTACGACGTCCGCGCCGAGGAGAGCATCACCCGGCTCTGCCCGCCCAGCCGCTGTGAGCAGCCGGTCAGCCCCGAGCAGGGGATGGGCGTGCTGATCCGCCAGGCCGGCGGGCTGCTGCGCCAGGTCACCGCCCCGGTCGACAGCCGAGTCGACCCGGAGGACTCGTACCGCGAGCAGACCCGCGCGGAGGCGGGCGTCGACGCCGCCGAGCCGGTGCCGGCGGACCCGAAGTTCCGCTGGGACAACCTCGACGACAACCAGCCGGCCCGGTTCACCAGCTTCCTCGCCGGGCTCCGGCCGGCGCCCCGGCCCACCCTGCACTTCCTGCACCTGCTGATGCCCCACTCGCCGTGGGCGTACCTGCCGTCGGGGGCGCGCTACGACGCGCCGCCGGACCTGCCGAACGACGGCGACGGCTGGGCCGAGCTGGCCCGCCGGCGGCACCTCGCGCAGCTCGGCTACACCGACCGGCTGATCGGGGAGACCCTGCGTACCCTGCGTTCCACCGGCCTCTACGACCAGGCCCTGCTGGTGGTCACCGCCGACCACGGCGTCAGCTTCACCCCCGGCGCCCAGGGCCGGGGCATGGGCGCCATCCGGACCGCCCCCGGCGAGGTCGCCTGGGTGCCGACGTTCGTCAAGGCACCGGGCCAGCGCGCCGGCCGGATCGACGACCGGAACTGGCAGCACGTCGACCTGCTCCCCACCATCGCCGACGAGGCGGCCATCCGGCTCCCGTGGCCCATCGACGGCCGGTCCGCCCGGCAGACCCCGCGCGCCGAGGCGGGCAAGGTCTTCTACGACCGCCCCGGCCAGCCGACCCCCGTCGCGGGCGGCGTGCCGGCCCCGATCGCGCCGCCCGCGCCCCACCCGCTGGTGGGCGCCGCCGTCGGCGACCGCCCGGCGGGCGGCACCGCCCGGGTCGCCGACCTGGCCGCGTTCGACGCCGTGGACCCGGACACCGGACGGCTGCCGGCCGTCGTCTGGGGCGACGTGCCCGACGACGTGCCCGACGGCACACCGCTGGCCATCGCCATCAACGGCCGGATCGGCGCGGTCGTCCCCGTGGTACCCCGCGACGCCGGCGGCCGCCGCTTCGCCGCCCTGCTCGCCGACGACCGCCTCTTCCATGCCGGCGCCAACCGCCTCACCGTCTACCGCGTAGCCCCCGACAACACCCTCCTCACCCTC
>NZ_WAAS01000214.1:0-11367 GCF_008806585.1 Micromonospora sp. AMSO12t | reverse complement strand
AGTGGCCGGGTCGGCCCGCTGCTGTCCGCGCTCGTCGTGCCGCCCCGGCCACTCCCGCTCATCGCGCTCGCCGGCCCGCCCAGCCCGGCGGCCGGGAGCGGTCGTCCCGGGCAGCCCCGGGGCCCGGCCGCGACACGTCGTCTTCCCGGCGTGGCCGGTCGTCGTGACGGGACCGGTCGTCGTGACGGGACCGGTCGTCGTGACGGGACCGGTCGTCCGGTTCGCCGCGCCCGTGACCGGCCCAGGAACGGTCGTCCGGCTCACCCGGCCACGGCCGCTCCTCCTGCTCCGGCGACCAGCGTCCCGCGTACCCGCCGCCGTAGCGGGCCCCTCGGTCACCGGGGACGGACGCGGCGCCGTCCACGATGGTGTGCCGGGTGGTGACGTGCACGGTCTCGGTGTGCCGCACCACCCCGAGCGAACGGGCCGAAGGCTGGCCCGCCGGCTCCGCCGGCCGGGCCGCCCCGTACACCCCGGCCGTTCCGCCGGCGGCCGACCGGTCCGGGCCGTACCCACCGGCCGTGCCCGGGGCCGGCCCGTCCGTGCCGTACCCGGCGGCCGGGCCGGGCACCGGCCGCGCGGCACGCGGAGTCGGCTGCGGCCTGCCGGCGGGCTCCTCGTCGTCCCGGTCCGCGCGTCCCCGGCGGTGCACCGCGTCGTCCTGGTCCGGCACCTGCCGGCGGCCGGGGACCGCGTCGTCGACGGACGCCCGCGCCCGGCCGGCGCCGGCCGGGGCGTCGACGCCGGCCAGCGCGGCGCTGCTCGCGTCCAGCCGCCGACGCAGCGCGGCGACCTCGTCCTGCGCCCGCTGGGCGTGGTCGAGCGCCTGGTTGCCGCGTTGGGCGGCGGCCACGATCTCCCCGCGCAATTCGCGGCGGAGTTCCTCGATCTCGTCCAGCAGCTCGTCGGTGCGGGCCGGGCCCGCACCGTCGGCGCGCAACGCGATCGACAGGCCGATCAGGACGACGGCCAGGATGGCCAGCACGGCGGCGAACCGCAGCGGGCCGTTGCCGTCGGCGACGAGCAGGATCAACGCCGCCACCGGCGCCAGGGCGACACCGATCCAGAAGAGCACGGTAAGCAGTGACGGACTGCGCTTGTCGGCGGGGGCGACCGGGGCTGGCATGGGTCCGGAGCCTACCGAGAGCTGCCCCGCCCGGGAAAGGGTGAACGGGGCATCCGGCATCTTCGCCGCCGATCGCCCCACGCGCCGTCGACCGCTGACCGCGGCGGCCGCCCGTCGGCCGCCGGTGGCACGGGGCCACCGGCGGCCGGTCGGGCATCAGCCGACGGCCAGTGCGCCGTCCGAGGAGAACACCAGGCCCACGCTCGCGGCCCCGGTCTTCAGCGCGTTCTTGGTCTGCGGGCCGCCCTGGTCCAGCGAGCTGAACGAGCCGGCCTTGAAGTCGTAGACCTGGACGAGCCCCGCCTGGCACTTCGGCCGCTGCGGGCACTCCGGCGGCCCGGCCAGCACCGTGGCCTGGCCCGAGCACTTGGCGGCCAGCTCGGAGAGCGTGCTGACGCCGTACTTGTCGGCGAACGCCTTCGTCACGGCGAAGGCGTTCTGGTCCTGCGCGGCGGCGGGCGTGCCGAAGACGAGGCCCGCCTTGTCGCCGGCCGCCTTGAGCGCCGCGACGGTCTTCTCCAGCTCCGGCGACGACACCGGCTGGGCGTCCTTGCCGTTGGCCTTGGTGTTGAGGAACTCGGCCATGGTCGCCGCGTACTCCGGGACGACCTGGATCTCGCCCTTCTCCAGGGCCGGCTCGTAGAGCTCGCGGTTGCCGATCTGCTGCACCTTGGCGTCGTAGCCGGCGGCCGTCAGGGCGATCTTGTAGAGCTCGGCCAGGATCTGGTTCTCCGTGAAGTTGGCCGCGCCGATCACGATCTGCCCACCGGGGCCCTTGGCGATGCCCGCGGTGACGCCGTTGGCCGCCGCGAACTCCTCGGCCGCCTTCTGGGCCGTCTTGCGGTCGACGTCGACGGCCTTGTTCAACTGGATCAGCTTCGGCGTGTCGAGCGCGGCCGAGACCTTGTCCAGCGCCGCGATCAACTGCGGGTTGGCCGCGTCGGCGTTGACCGCCGGAATGACGTTGTCGGTGTTCTGGAGCTTCTTGTCGTCGTCGAGGACGACGAGCTGGTCACCGGCGACCGGCGCGCAGCCGGCGCCCGAGGCCGCCTGCTCCGGGGCGTCCGTGCCGGAGGAGCCGGCGTCGCCGCAGCCGGTCAGCAGCCCCGCCGCGGCGAGGGCTCCCACCGCACCGACGGCCAGGCGTGTACGAGCGCGCATCAGTGCCCGCCTTCCGTGTCCCGGCGCGACCCTGCCGGGCCGGCCGCGTGTCCGACGGGCGATCTCCGTCCGGCCGCCCGCTGTGTCCCACGGGCGGCTCGCGTTGCGGCCGCCCGGTTTCCCACCCCAACATCTTCCACGCGGGACCGACAACCCGAGGCGAGGTTTGTCACCGGATCGTCACCGGAAGTCAGCCGCGCCACCCCGTCATCGAGATGTTCCAGGGTCCGTGGCGTCCAGGCGTTCCGGTCCCCGTGCAACGGTGGCGGGTACGGCCACGCAACCCACCCGGCGCGGGAATCCGGGTGGGCGGCCGACGCTCAGCCACCGGCCACCGCCTGCGCCGCCCGGCGGCGCGCCCGACGGCGGTCCGCCCGCAGCGGGCGCGGCGTGACCAGCCGCTCGACCAGGGCCAGCACCAGTTCCAGCAGCATGGCGAGCCCGGCCACCAGCACGCCGCCGGCGATGATCTGGCCGCCGCCGGCGGCGATGTCCAGGCCGAAGCCCGCCCGGATGATCTGGCCCAGTCCGCCGCCGTTGACGAAGGACGCCAACGCGGCGGTCGCCACCACCTGCACCGCCGCCGTGCGGAACCCGGCCGCCAGGTAGGGCACCGCCAGCGGCAGCTCGACGCGGCGCAGCAACTGCCACCCCGAGAAGCCCATCCCGCGCGCCGCGTCCCGGGCCTCCGGATCGGCCTGCCGCACCCCCGTGTACGCGTTGGCCAGCAGCGGCGGCACGGCGAAGACGGCCAGCGCGACCACCACCGACGGCCGGCCGAAACCGAGGAAGGTCAGCGGCAGGATGGTGAGCAGGGCGAGCGTGGGGATAGCGAGCGACACGTTGGACACCAGCACCACCAGGCCGCCGCCCCGGCCGGTGTGCCCGAGCCAGAGCCCGATCGGCCAGGCGACCAGGCAGCCGAGCGCCACCGCCGCCGCCGACATCGACAGGTGCTCGCCGAGCCGCTCCAGGACGCCACCCGGGTTCGTCCAGTTCAGCGGGTCGTTGAGCCAGACCACCGCCGCCTCGACCGGATTCACGGAGCCAGCCTTTCGCTCGCGACTGCGGGACTCCGCTGCGCTGCGTTCCTCGCGCTCACCGAGCCAGCCTTCCGTTCGCGACTGCGGGACTCCGCTGCGCTGCGTTCCTCGCGCTCACCGAGCCAGCCTTCCGTTCGCGACTGCGGGACTCCGCTGCGCTGCGTTCCTCGCGCTCACCGAGCCGCCCTTTCGCTCGCGACTGCGGGACTCCGCTGCGCTGCGTTCCTCGCGCTCACCGGGCCGCCCTTCTTCTCAACCAGGGGGTCAGCAGCCGGCCCGCACCGGCCAGGACCAGGTCGAGCACCAGGGCGAGCAGGACGCAGAGCAGCGTCCCCGTCATGATCTGCGCCTTGTAGAAGTTGTTCTGGAAGCCGGCGAAGATGAGCTGTCCCAGGCCACCGCGCCCGATCACCACGCCCACGGTCACCAGGGCCACCGTGGAGACGGTCGCCAGCCGCAGCCCGGTGAGGATGCCCGGCAGTGCCAGCGGCAACTCGACCCGGAACAGCCGGCCCCAGCGGCCGTACCCCATCCCCTCCGCCGCCTCGCGGACCTCGGGGGGCACCTGGTTGAGCCCGGCGACGGCGTTGCGGACGATCACCAGGAGCGCGTAGAGGACCACCACGCTGAGCGCGGTCGCCGCGCCGATGCCCAGGTAGGGGGCGACGAACGCGAAGAGCGCCAGCGACGGCACCGTGTAGAGCACCCCGGTGAGGGCCAGGACCGGCCCGGCGAGCGAGCGGTACCAGTAGGCGGCCACCGCCAGCGGCAGCGCGATCAGGGCGGCGATCAGCACCGCACGAGCGGTCAGCGAGGTGTGCTCACGCACGGCGGCGAGGATCGTGTCAGAGTTGTCCCGCACGTACTGCCAGGAGAACCACGGGTTACCCGGGTCGGCCCGGTAGCTCAGGCGGAAGGACATGTGTGGACGTTACCCCGGAGGGCACCGCCCCCGCCGAACCGCGCGCGGCGTCGATCACGCTCGAGGGCATCCGCAAGCAGTACCCGGACGGCACCGAGGCCGTACGCGAGCTGAGCCTGGACATCAGGGCCGGCGAGCTGGCGGTGCTGATCGGACCGTCGGGCTGCGGCAAGTCCACGGTGCTCCGGATGGTCAACCGCCTCATCGAGCCGACCGGCGGCCGGATCCTGCTCGGCGGCGAGGACGTCACCCGGGTCGACCCGGTCCGGTTGCGCCGCCGGATCGGCTACGTGATCCAGAACGTCGGGCTCTTTCCGCACCAGACGGTCAGCGCCAACGTCGCCACCGTGCCCCGGCTGCTCGGCTGGCCCCGTCAGCGCAGCCGCAGCCGGGTCGACGAGCTGCTGGAACTGGTCGGGCTCGATCCGGCCACGTTCGGCCGCCGCTACCCGCACGAGCTCTCGGGCGGTCAGCGGCAACGGGTCGGGGTCGCCCGGGCCCTCGCCGCCGACCCGGTGGTGCTGCTGATGGACGAGCCGTTCTCGGCCGTCGACCCGATCGCCCGGACCCGGTTGCAGGAGGAGTTCCTCCGGTTGCAGGCCGAGGTGCGCAAGACCATCGTGCTGGTCACCCACGACCTGGACGAGGCGGTCCGGCTGGGCGACCGGATCGCGGTGCTCTCCGAGGGCGGGCGCCTCGAGCAGTTCGACACCCCGGCCGCCGTGCTCGGCGCGCCCGCCACGCCCTTCGTGCGGCAGTTCGTGGGCGCCGACCGGGGCATCCGCCGGCTGGCGGTCACCCCCGTCACCGGCGAGGCCGTCGAACCGCTGCCCGAGACCGGGGTGGCCGAGCTGCCGACGATCCCGCTCGGCGGCTCGGCGTACGACGCGCTGGGTGTGCTGCTGACCTCGGCCGCGGACCGGGTCGTGGTGACCGACGGGGGGCGGCCCGTCGGCGTGCTCAGCCGGGCGCGGCTGCTCGAACTGGGCGCGCCCGAGCGGTGAGGCGCAGCCCGGTCAGGCGCGCCCGCCGAGGCTGGCCACGCCGATGATCCACCCGGACAGGAAACCGTAGGTCGCGCCGGCGCCGCCCGCCTGGATCGCCGTGAGCAGCGACGGTTCCGGGCCGAGGAAGGCGGCGATCAGGGAGGCGAAGCCGCCGGCCAGGACGTACGCGGCCCAGCCGGAGAAGAACTGCGTCCCCGACCCCTGCACCCGGGCCACCTGCGAGGTGGGCAGCAGGTAGAGGAAGAGCGCCGCGAGGATGACCAGCAGGACGGCCCGCAGGTTCGCCACGAGCAGGTTTCCGGTCGCCCCGTCACCGTTGAAGAGCCACGCCGGCCAGGAGAGCAGTTGCAGGTACCAGCCGCCGGCGGAGTTCGGGTCGGTGCCGGCGGCCCAGCCGACGTACGCCGGGCTGCCGCAGACCGCGACCAGGAGGAGCGCCGCGAGCGCGCCCGTGCCCGCCGCCGTCCCGTAGCGACCGCCGGTGCGTGACGGGTTGGTGAGCGCCATGATCGGCTCAGTTCCCGGCGGACCGCGGGGGGCAAACCTGCTTGGGGCCGGCGGTCGCCGTCACTGTCGCGGGTGCTTCATCAGGTAGTCGATGAACGCGGCCCGCAGCAGCGGCGCCGACTCCTCGTAGCCGTGCCCGGTCAGCTCGCGCCACAGCGCCGCGGCCTCGTCGATCGTCGGCCCGACCGAGTTGGGCGCGCCGTCGAGGACGGCGGCCTCGTCCGCGTTCGGCAGGTGCCGCAGCACGGACCAGAAGAAGCGCACGTCGTGGCGCTCCCGGGCGACCGCGAACGCCCGCTCCCGCAGCTCCTCGGTGGACAGCGCGTCGAGTTCCTCGAACGACGGGCCGGCGGAGGACGATGGTGTGTCGGTCATGCCGCCGAGCCTAACCGGCGAGATCACTCCCGGCCCGGTGGACGCGGCGCCGGCTCACCGCTCGCCGGCGTCCCACCGGCGCGGGCCGCTCTCCCAGCCGGGGTCGCTCCACGGGTCCACCGGGCTCTCGGGGGACCGCCTCGGCACGGCGGGCGGCCAGTCGCCGACCGGGTCCGCCGGGGGCGCCGTCCAGCCCGTGCCGATCCGGCCGTCCCCGGCGGGGACCGGTTCCGCCGCCGCGCCGGTCGCCGGCCGCCCGTACGCCTCGACCAGCCGGGTGGCCAGCAGCCCGACGCCGAGCGCCGCAGCGCCGACCGCCCACCGGCTCACCGTCCAGCCCCGCGCCTGCGCGTACGCGGAGAAGACCGTGACCAGGCAGACCGCCAGCAGGGTGCCGAAGACGCCGCCCCGCCGGCCGTAGGCGCTGGTGCCGGCGAGCAGCGCCAGGCCGACCGCGAGCACCGTCCAGTCCAGCCCCGGGTCCGGCGCGACCGGGGCGGTGTCCCGGCTGGCCGTCAGCATGCCGGCCAGCGCGGCCAGGACCGTGGAGCCGACGAGCGCACCGGAGGTGACCACCGCCGCCACCGCGCCCCGACGGCGGGCGGGATCCACGACCGGGCGGAACCGGCCGACCACCCGGCGGACGGCCCGTACCGAGCCGAACAGACCGCCGAGCACCGCGACGGCCGCGAACCCGACGAAGAGGTGCAGGGCACCGCGCTCCGGGTCGTAGTCGCCCTGCGGCAGGACCGACGCCGAGCGCTGCTGGATGTACACGACCACAACCGCCGCGCCGGCCAGGGACGCGGCCCAGCCGGGCACGTGCAGCACCACCACGACCAGCGCCAGGGCGATCCCGCCCAGCGCGGCGACCAGCAGGGCCGGGCCGGCGGCGGCGCTGACGCCCCGGTCGCCCTGCTCGGCGACGTGCAGCGCGGCGGCGACCGCCACGGGGCCGACGGCCAGGTTCACGGCGGCCGTACGCAGGGTCAGCCCGGCGGCCAGCGCCAGCAACCCGAGCACGACCGCGTCGAGGAGCAGGGAACGCAGCCCGTCGCCCCGCAGCGCGGCCGGGTCCTCCCGCCAGAGCAGGTACGCCAGGACGACCGACGCCGCCAGGAGCAGCAGCTCCCAGACGACGTGCACGGCGAACCGGTCGCGGCCGGGCTCACCGTGCGCGGGGTCGTCGAAGACGTTCTCCAGCACGGAGGCGGGGATGCCGGACGAGGGCTCGGGTGACGGCTCACGCCCCGGTTCGTCGTACCGCATGACGCCGCCTCCCACGTGGCCGCCGTCCAGCCGGTCCGACGCGCGGGCGGACCGGGGCGGCGTTGCTCTCCGGTCGCAGGCACCGTACCCGCGCGGGAGGCCGGGCGTAACCCCCGGGATCAGCGCGGGCCGGGGCGGCCCTCCCGGCCGCCGGGCTCGCGGTCCTCGTCGTCCTCCTGCTCGGGAACCCGGCAGGAGCGCTCCAGCCAGAGCGCCGCCCCCGTCAGCGCCAAGCCGGCGAGCAGGCCGGCGCCGGCGATCGGCCGGTCGCCCATCGCGGCGTCGGTACGCTCCACGAAGAGCCAGCCGGTCAGCCCGGCGTAGAACCCGGTGAAGATCGCGCCGGCCAGCGCGGAGGCCTTGGCGAGCACCACGAACCGGGCCACCAGCAGCGGATTGACCGGCTCGCGGCCCGGCCTGCGCTCGATGCGCCCCCGGGTGTTCACGGCGGCGTACGCCTCCAGCACGGCCAGCGCGGCGAGCGTGACCACCGGCAGCCAGGGCAGCTCCGGCAGGTAGTCGTAGTAGAGGGTGCTGATCAGCAACCAGGCCACCGCGGCGGCGCCGAGGGCGGCCACCACCAGGGTGGAGATCCGGGTGGGGCCCATCCGGGACCGCTCGGGGCCCGTCCCGCCCGGTCGCGGGGACTGCGCCTGCGTCATGCCGGCCGGCTCCACTGGGTCATGCCGTCGACTCTATCGCCAGATCCGGCCGGGGGCGCAGATCCAGCGCGTCGTCGGCCACCGGAGGAGCGTTGAGCAGGTCGGTCAGCCAGCCGTGCCCGGGCAGCCGCCCGTACGGCTGGAGGTCGATCCACGGCCGCAGCACGAAGGCCCGCAGGTGGGCCCGGGGGTGCGGCAGGGTCAGCTCCGGGTCGTCGCTGAGCACCGGCTCGTCGCCGTCGGCCCACACGGCGATGACGTCCACGTCCAGGGTGCGCGGCCCGAACCGCCGCTGCGGGTCGCGGGTGCGCCCGGCGGCGCGCTCCGCCGCCCGGGCGCGCTCCAGCCAGTCGTACGGGGTCGCGGCCGGGTCCTCGGCGAGCAGCGCGGCGTTCAGGTACGCGGGCTGGTCCGCGTCCCCCCACGGTGGAGTCTCGTAGACGCCGGAGACCAGGAGCACGCTGTCGCCGAACGTCGAGACGGCGGAGCGCAGGTGGGCGAGCCGGTCGCCGAGGTTGCTGCCCAGCGAGAGCAGGGCGCGGGTCACCGGTCCCGCCGCCGCGTCATCGTGACGGCCACGTCGGTGAAGGCGTGCGGGACGGGCGCCTCCGGCTTGTGCACGGTGACCGTGGCGGCCTCGACCCGGGGATCGGCCAGGCAGACGGCCAGCAGCCGGTCGGCGAGCGTCTCGATCAGGTTGACCGGCTCGCCGGTCACCACCGCGACCAGCCGCTCCGCCAGTTCGCCGTAGTGGACGGTGTCGCCCACCTCGTCGGAGCGGGCCGCCGGGGCGAGGTCCATCTCCAGGACGGCGTCCACCACGAAGTCCTGGCCCTGGGCGCGCTCGAAGTCGTACACCCCGTGCCGGCCGTGCGCCCGCAGGCCGGTCAGCTGGATCCGGTCGGTCATCGGTCTCCTCCGTGGTCGGCGGTGCGGTCCGCCCGGCCGGCGCCGGCGTGGGCCGCCCGGGCCCCACCGGTGGCGGCGGGCGCCAGGCGGGGCGCGCCCGTGGCCTGCCAGACGGCGAGGGCGTCCACGGTGGCCCGGACGTCGTGCACGCGTACGCCCCAGGCGCCGGCCGCCACCGCGAGCAGGCTGGTGGCGACGGTGGCCACGTCGCGGCCGTCCGTGGGGCGGGGGGTGCCGTCGGGGCCGGCCAGCAGCCGCCCCAGGTACGACTTGCGGCTGGACGCGAAGAGCAGCGGGAAGCCGAGGTCCAGCAGCTCGGACAGGCGGGTGCTCAGTTCCCAGTTGTGCGCGGCCGTCTTGGCGAAGCCGAGCCCCGGGTCGACGACGATGCGGTCGGCGGCGACGCCGGCCCGCAGCGCCTCGTCGACGCGGCGGCCCAGCTCGGCGCGCACGTCGGCGACCACGTCGGCGTAGCGGGCCAGCTCGCCCATCTCCCGGGAGTGGCCCCGCCAGTGCATGAGCACCCATGGGCAGCCGGCGTCGCGGACGACCCGGGCCATGTCGGGGTCGGCGAGGCCGCCGGAGACGTCGTTGACCACGGCCGCGCCGGCGGCGAGGGCCGCCTCGGCGACCCGTGCGCGGGTGGTGTCGATGCTGACCGGCACGCCGGCGGCGGTCAGTTCCCGGATCACGGGCACCACCCGGGCCGTCTCGGTCGCCGCGTCGACGCGGTCGGAGCCCGGCCGGGTGGACTCGCCGCCGACGTCCACCAGGTGGGCGCCGTCGGCCCGCAGCCGCACGCCGTGTCCGACGGCGGCGTCGAGGTCGGCGTACCGTCCGCCGTCGGAGAAGGAGTCGGGCGTGACGTTGAGGACGCCCATCACCACCGGGTCCGAGGCCCGTACCAGATCGGTCACGGCTAGACGGTACCGGTCGGCCGGAGCGCCCCGGACGGACCGGGTCGAGGGCGATGACATGCGCATTCGAACGGGTGTACGATCGGTCGTCCCGGTCGGATCGGGCAGACTCTTCGCGGCTTGTCGCAAACAGTGGGTGCCCGTACGCTTTGGAACTGCCCGGCATCGAGATGGCGAAGCCTGGAGGGAGGGCCGAAGCGGGAGAATCCGCCCAAAGCCCACCACCCTCCGTGGTGGGTAACGAACGCAGGGTCGCCGACGCTGCGCACAGGGAGCACCGTTCCCGCCAGGCATGACTACTGCACCACCGCGGCGCCGCCGGCCGCGACTTGGGGAGGTTCCAGTGATCGCCATCGAGCTGATGGAGACGGCGACGTCCGCCGCCGCCCACACGCTCTCCGCCTTGGCGTCGACTCCACTCGCCGAGCCTGCGCCCAAGGGCATCGACACCGAGGGTGTCGTCACGTTCTTCGCCAGCAAGATCGCTCCGATCCTGCTGGCCGTGCTGGGCGTCATCTTCATCGGGCGCGCCAGCCGGGGTGAGATCTCCAAGGTCCTCACCAGCTCGGCGATCGCGATCGTCGGGCTCGCCTTCATCGCCGGAGCCGCCACACTCTTCTTCATCGGCGACTACCTGATCGACCTGATCTTCGAATAGGCGCGGGCACGAGATGCGGCTGCGCACCGACGACGACATCTACCGGGCTCGCCTGGTCTACCTCGGGCCGCCCGGCTACACCCTTCCCGTCCACCTGCCGTACGCCCAGTACGGGCTGTTCATGCTGCTCGTTCCCCTCTACATGTTCATCCACTGGCTGTTCACGTTGCAGGTCGAGCTCTTCCCCGCCTGGGAGATCGCGCTCGCCATCGTGAGCACCTCGTTCATCTTCCGGTACGTCGATCCGGACCGGCCCGCGCGCATGGTGATCCGCACCGCGCTGACCGACTGGCGACGGACCCGGGAGCCGGCCGCGGAGCAGCGGGACCCCCGCCTGGTCGGCAGTCGGATCAGGATCCGGGAGGAACTGGCATGACCGGTCGCACCCCGACCAGGCAGTCGAACGACGCGGATGAGGCGGTCGTATGAATCGCAGTTCCACGCCGGGTTCCCCGGCAGGGCGTCCGGCCGTCCCGCACGGTAACCGTGCGCGGTCGTTCGACTACCCTGATGATCCCGAGACGGACGAGGTCTCCCTCGACCCGGCCCTGGTGACGACACCCGGGCACGGTGGCGTGGGCGTCTTCCAGGCCCCCCGGCCGGCGCCACGCCGGACGCCGCCGCCGGCCGAGCCGCAACCCGCCGACAGCGCCGACATCGACTCGCCCTTCCTCGACCTGTTCGGCGGTACGCGCCCCGGCGCGACCCGGCCGACGGCGCCCCCGCAGCGGGCCGGCGGGCGGGAGCAACCCGCCATCGGCCAGCAGCCGCCCGCCGCCACGCCGGCCCCGTGACCCGCGCGTGGGGGCGG
>NZ_WAAS01000213.1:0-11442 GCF_008806585.1 Micromonospora sp. AMSO12t | reverse complement strand
AGGTCGTAGGGGCGGAGGGCCAGGACGGCCAGGCCGACCAGGAGGGCGGGGAGGACCGTGAAGCCGAGCAGGATGCCGAGGCGGGCGGTGCCGGACTGGGTGGCCGCCGTGCCGGTGTCGGAGGAGACGTAGCCGCTGAGCTGGAGCACCAGGCCGAAGATGCCCGGCCCGAGGGCCAGCCCGAAGGTCTCCCCGGCCGTCCAGAGCCCGGTGAAGACACCGGCCTGCCGCCGGCCGGTGCGCGCCGTGTCGTACGCGATGCAGTCCGGGAGCATGGCGAGGGCGAACACCTGCTGCCCGGCGTAGCCGACGCCGATCAGCGCGACCAGCAGGTAGACCGCGAGCGGGGGCAGCACCGGGGCGGCGACCAGGGCCAGCGCGCCCACCGCGAAGATCAGCGAGGCGGCGACCAGCGCGGCGAGCTTGCCGACCCGCGCCCCGACCCGGGTCCAGAGCGGCATCACCAGCAGCGCCGGCCCGACGAAGCAGGCGAACAGGACGGTCGGCCCGCCCTTGGGATCGCGCAGGATCTGGTCGGCGAAGTAGTTGACCCCGGCGAGGACGGTGGCCACCCCGGCGGACTGCACCACGAAGCAGACCAGCAGCGCCCGGAACGGTCGGTTGCGGGCGGCGACGGCGAGCTGCGCGCGCAGCGTCGGCTCGCTCTCCCCCACCGTGCCGCCGGGCGCGGAGCGGGTGCCGAGGAACGCGCCGACCGCCCCGAGCACGATCAGGCCGGCGACGAAGAGCCCCATCCAGCGGTGCCCCGGGACGCCTCCGCCACCGGCGTCGCGCACCAGCGGGGCCACCGCGCCGGAGACCAGGATGGCCAGCGCCAGCACCGCGATCCGCCAGGTCATCAGCCGGGTACGTTCGGCGTAGTCGCCGGTCAGCTCCGCCGGCATCGCCACGTACGGCACCTGGAAGAAGGCAAACGCGGTGGCGGTGGCGAGGAAGGCGAACGCCACGTACGCCCCGGCGGCCGGCCCGGCCCCGAACGGCGCGGCGAAGATGGCGGCGAAGAGCACGCCGAGGGCGAGCCCGGCGACCAGCAGGTACGGCCGGCGGGCGCCCCAGCGCGACCGGGTGCGGTCGGAGATCCGGCCGGCGACCGGGTTGACCAGCACGTCCCACGCCTTCGGCAGGAGCACCAGCAGGGCCGCCGCGCCCGCCGCGACGCCGAGGGTGTCGGTCAGGTACGGCAGCAGGAGCAGGCCGGGCACGGTGCCGAACGCGCCGGTCGCCAGCGAACCGAGCGCATAGCCGGCGTGCACCCGGCGCGGCAGCACGCCCGAGGCGGACGTCGGGCCGGCGCCGGCCGGTGCGGTGGGCGTTGGGCCGGCGGGCGGGGAGCCGGCTCCACCCGGCGGCGCGTCCATGACGCCGAATGTTACTCACGTTATGGCACGGGTCACATCCCCTCCTCGGGCGACCAGCTCGCCCTCATGTCCACCCCGTCGCCGCGCAGCGGCGTCCCCTCGGCGCGCAGCCGGGCCCGCGCCTCCCGCTCGTGCCCGGGTGGCAGGCGGCCGGCCGCGTTCACGACCCGGTGCCAGGGCACTCCCCCGCCGTGCCGGGCCATGATCGAGCCGACCAGCCTGGCCGACGCCCGCCCCGAACGTTCGGCCAGCGCGTCGGCCACCGCCCCGTACGACATCACCCGGCCCGGCGGGATCCGCTCGACGAGCTCCAGCACCGCCTCGACGTACTCGTCAGGTCTCACGACCGGCCACGATATGAGAACGCGCCGGGGCGTGCCGGGACCGACCACGCAGAATGGGCGGGTGCGTGACATGGTCACGGCGGCCCGGCGGGTCGTCGTCAAGATCGGATCCTCCTCGTTGACCACCGCCGAAGGCGGCCTGGACGACGGGCGGGTCGGCGCGCTCGTCGGCACCCTGGGCGCGCTCGCCGCCGAGGGCCGGGAGGTCGTGCTGGTCAGCTCCGGCGCGATCGCCGCCGGCCTCGCGCCGCTGGGGCTGTCCCGGCGCCCGCGCGACCTGGCCACCCAGCAGGCCGCCGCCAGCGTCGGGCAGGGCCTGCTGATCGGCCGGTACGCGGCCGCCTTCGCCCGGCACGGGCTGACCGTCGGGCAGGTGCTGCTCACCGTCGACGACGTGACCCGGCGGGCGCACTACCGCAACGCGTACCGCACCCTGCGCAAGCTGCTCGACCTGCGGGCGGTGCCGATCGTCAACGAGAACGACACGGTCGCCACCGAGGAGATCCGCTTCGGCGACAACGACCGGCTGGCCGCCCTCGTCGCCGCCCTGGTCCACGCCGACCTGCTGGTGCTCCTCTCCGACGTGGACGCCCTCTGGACCGGCGACCCCACCCGCCCGGGCTCCAGCCGGATCAGCGAGGTGCACGACGAGCGGGACCTCACCGGGGTCGACATCGGCGGCGCCGGCCGGGCCGGCGTGGGCACCGGCGGCATGGTGACGAAGGTGGAGGCGGCCCGGATCGCGACCGGCTTCGGCATCCCGGTGGTGCTGACCGCCGCGCCGCTGGCCGCCCCCGTGCTGGCCGGCGAGCCCGTCGGCACCCTGTTCCACCCGAGCCGCCGGCGCCCGACGGCCCGGCTCTTCTGGCTGGCCCACGCCACCACTCCCCGGGGGCGGCTGCACCTCGACCCGGGCGCGGTCGCGGCGGTGGTGGGCCGCCGCAAGTCGCTGCTGCCCGCCGGGATCACGGCCGTGGACGGGGCGTTCACCGCCGGCGACCCGGTCGACCTGGTGGACGTCGAGGGCGCGCCGGTCGCCCGGGGACTGGTCAACTACGACGCGGTCGAGCTGCCCGGGCTGCTCGGCCGCTCCACCACGGAACTCGCCGCGGCGCTCGGCCCGGCGTACGAACGGGAGGTCGTCCACCGCGACGACCTCGTACTGCTGTGAGGAGTGCGGCAATGAGCGTGAGCGAACAGGCCCGGCGGGCGCGTACGGCGGCGGAGGCGCTGGCCGTCGCCACGCGTACCGCCAAGGACACCGCGCTGGTGGCGATGGCCGACGCGCTGGTGGCGCGTACGCCGGAGATCCTCGCCGCGAACGCGACGGACCTGGCGGCCGGGCGCGAGGCCGGGTTGAGCGCGGCCGTGCTGGACCGGCTCGCCCTCGACGCGGGGCGAGTGGCGGGCATCGCCCACGCGCTGCGGCAGATGGCCGCGCTGCCGGACCCGGTGGGCGAGGTGGTCCGGGGCTCGACCCTGCCCAACGGGCTGGAGCTGCGCCAGATCCGGGTGCCGTTCGGCGTGGTGGGGATCATCTACGAGGCGCGGCCGAACGTGACGGTCGACGCCGCCGGCATCTGCCTGAAGTCCGGTAACGCGGCGCTGCTGCGCGGTTCCTCGTCGGCGGCCCACTCCAACGCCGCCCTGGTCGCCGTGCTGCGCGACGCGGTGGCCGACGCCGGCCTGCCGGCGGACGCGGTGCAGCTGCTCGACGCCGGCAGCCGCGACTCGGTCAAGGAACTGATGCGCGCCCGGGGCCTGGTCGACGTGCTGATCCCGCGCGGCGGCGCGTCCCTGATCCGCACGGTGGTCGAGGAGTCCACCGTGCCGGTGATCGAGACCGGCGTGGGCAACTGCCACGTCTACGTCGACGCCGCCGCCGACCTGACCAAGGCCGTCGCCATCGCGCTGAACGCGAAGACCCAGCGGCTCTCCACCTGCAACACCGCCGAGTCGCTGCTCGTGCACGCGGCGGTCGCCGACGCCTTCCTGCCGCCGGTGCTGGCCGCCTTCGCCGAGGCCGGCGTCACCGTGCACGGCGACGAGCGGGTCGCCGCCCACTCGGCCGCCGTGCGGCCCGCCACCGACGAGGACTTCGCCACCGAGTACCTCTCCGCCGACATCTCGGTCGCCGTCGTCGACTCGCTCGACGCGGCGGTCGCGCACATCCGGCGGTACGGCACCGGGCACACCGAGGCGATCGTCACCGACTCGACCACCGCCGCCCGGGAGTTCGTGGCCCGGGTGGACGCGGCGGCCGTGATGGTCAACGCCTCGACCCGGTTCACCGACGGCGGCGAGTTCGGCTTCGGCGCCGAGATCGGCATCTCCACCCAGAAGCTGCACGCCCGCGGCCCGATGGGTCTGCCCGAGCTGACCTCCACCAAGTACGTGGTGACCGGGGACGGCCACCTGCGCGGCTGAACCATCGCCGACGCCCGCGAGTGCCCGGACGGCCGTGGGCGGGGCCACCGCCGGATTGCGGGTGACCGCTAGTCTGGGTCGGGTTCGGCACGGCTTGTCTTGGGGAGGCGGCATGCTGGGCGAGAGTGCCCTGGAACAGCAACTGGCGCAGGCGCGGGCAGCGCTGCGCGAGGTGGGCGGCGGCGCCGCGCCCCGGGATCGGATGGAGTCGGTGGCCGAGGCCGCCGAGGGCCGCATCCGGGTCACGCTCGGCACCGACGGCCGGGTGAGCGCCGTCGACATCGACCCCCGGGTGCTCCGGGAGGGCTCGGAATACCTCGCCGCCGAGCTGCGCCAGGCGGTCAACGCCGCGCTCGACGGCCAGGACGACGGGGTCGCCGCCACCGAACCGATGCCCGACCTCGCCGCGATGACCGCCACCATCGAACGCCTCCAGGACCAGGGCCTGCGGCAGATGCGGGAGATCAGCCAGGCCGTCAGCGAGACAATGCGGAAACTGCACGGGAGCTGAGCGTGGAGAGCCTCGACGTCGACCTCGACGCGCTGGGTCGCGGCGCGGACGAGCTGGAACGAGCCAAGGAGTCCGTCCGCCAGGTCTTCGAGGGCTTCCAGGCGGCGGCCGGCGGCTACGCCGCGGCCTTCGGCGGCGACGACATCGGTTCCTTGCTCGGCGTCGCCCACCAGGCGTGCGTGGACGCGCTGGCCGAGTGCC
The DNA here is from genome assembly GCF_008806585.1 of Micromonospora sp. AMSO12t. Lineage (NCBI taxonomy): Bacteria > Bacillati > Actinomycetota > Actinomycetes > Micromonosporales > Micromonosporaceae > Micromonospora > Micromonospora sp. AMSO12t. The sequence goes on along the minus strand of NZ_WAAS01000213.1, from coordinate 6,580 downwards.
TCGGCACCAACATCACCGAGCTGGAGAGCTACGTCGACGGCCTGCGCGGGATGGCCGACGGCTACCGCGCCGCCGAGGAGAACGCGGCCGCGTCCTTCCGCTCGATCCTCGGCTCGCTGGGTGCCTGAACCGCCGGGCCTCGGCTCGCCCCGGGTGGCTGAGCCGCCCGCCCTCGGCTCGCCCCGGTGGCTGAGTCGCCCGATCTAGGAAAGGAGTCGCGGTGGGACTGACGCTCCCGGGTGAGCTCGCCTCCCTGCTCTCGATGCTCGGCTACGAGTGGCCACAGTCGGACGAGACGGCGATCTTCCAGCTCGCCGGGGAGTGGACCGGCATGGCCGGCCAGATCTCCGGATCGGTCGCGCAGCTGGAGGCGGCGGCGCGGACGGTGCTCGACAACAACCGGGGCCAGAGCTTCACCGCCTTCGCGGGCGAGTGGAACGACGGCGAGTCGGCCGCGCGCAACATCGCCGACGTCGCCCGCCCGGCCACCGTCATCGGCGTCGGGCTGATGGTCGCGGCGGGCGTGGTGCTGGCCCTGAAGATCCAGGTGATCATCCAACTGGCCCTGCTGGCGATCCAGATCGCGCAGGCCATCGTGACGGCGGCGGTCACCTTCGGGGCGTCCCTCCTCCAGATCCCGATCTTCAAGATGATCACCGGTTTCATCATCGACCAGCTCATCGGCATGGCCGTGGAGACGGTGCTCAATGGCTAGGAAGCGGACCAGCCCGCCCCGGCAGACGCAGGCCAAGGGCGCCCGCGTCGTCTCGGCCTACCTGGAGAACGCCGACGTCTTCCGCACCGCCAAGTCGGCCGGCACGAAGCCGAAGGGCCCGGCGGTGCTGGTGCTGAAGAACCGGCCGGACTTCGACCGGCGGGACTTCGACCGCAAGGCCCGCGACCTGCAACGGCTCGGCCAGGACGGGGCGCTGAAGAAGGCGCCGTCGGACCGGGACAGCAACAAGGTCTACGACCCCTCCACCGGCAAGCGCCGCACCCGTACGAACATCTACCGGGACCGGATGATCCGCAGCCTCACCAAGGACGGCCGCCTCACCCAGGACATGGGCACCCCGGAGACGAACAAATACCTGGCCAACAAGAACGTGGTCGAGCGCCTCTACGCGGGCAAGGGGCCGATCACCGCCCGGGGCCAGGGCTACGACCCCGACCACATCCAGGAGCTGCAACTGGACGGAACGGACACGTACGATAACCTCAGGCCGATGGACGCCTGGACGAATCGCCAGCTCGGCAGCGACATCTCCGTCGCGCTGCGGGACGTTCCCGAGGGCACCCCGGTCATCGTGAAGGTGATCCCGTGACCGCCCCCCAGGACCCGGCGCGGCTGGACCGGATCCGGGAGAAGCTCACGCTGCTGCGGCGCCTGGAGGCCGAGCACGGCTTCGGCGTGGTCATCGGCGAGCCGAGCCCGCTGGAGCCGATCCCCGACCTGCCCGGCGTGGCCGAGGTCTACGGTCTCTTCGGCCGGCTGGCCGGCGACAACTTCCGGTTCGACCCGCCCGAGGAGATCCGCAGCCCGGCGGCCTGGGCGGCCCGCACGGTGGACGAGGACGACCCGATGGGCAGCCCGCTCGCGGTCGGCCACGAGGTGCACAGCATCCCGCCCCGGCTGCGCGGTGAGATCGGGGCGGGGGCGCCGATCCGCCTCGACACCGAGGATCTCGACGTCTACTGGATGGAGCCCGACGACTACGTCTTCCAGTACGAGCACCCCGACGAGGACGTGGAGTTCACCGTCCTCGCGCCCGACGTGGCCACGTTCTTCGACGAGCACGTGCTCGGCCCCGGCTACCCGGAGCTGGTCGCCGTCGTTCTCGGGCCCGGCGTCCGGGACCAGCGGCTCCGCAAGGGCCGGCACGCCGGCGAGTACGCCGACAACTGGCGACGCCTGCTGATCGCCGCCGACCTGGCGTCCTGACGCCGCTGCGCACCCGGCGTCCCGGCCCCGCCACGTGCGGCGCCCGCACCCCCTCCACATCCGAGACGCAAAGGACCACCGATGGCCGCTGACCCCCGGTTCCGCTCACTGTGGAACGAGGACGAGCTCATCCCGTACCCGCGCGAGGCGTGGCTGGAGGGGGGATTCGACGCCGACCTGCTCCCCGCCGGCGACGAGATCCCGCTCGACGTGGCGGTCGTCTACACCGCGTTCCTCGAAGGCGACATCGAGCTGTTCGACACGATCCAGCTGAGCACCGAGGACGGCTCCCTGGACATCCGGCTGATCGTGGTCGGCGCGGTCGCCGACAATCCGGAGCTGCTCTACGTGCTCGACCCGGGGACCGGCGAGATCCTCCAGTTCGACCTGGAGCAGCAGGACATCCAGGCCGTCAACAGCACCTTCCGCACCTTCGTCGAGTTCCTCTACCAGTTCGCGCTCTTCGTGGAGGCCGACGAGGGCAAGCCGGGCCGGGCCGAGCGGGCGGAGACGCTGCGTACCGTCCTGGAGAGCATCGACCGCGCCGCCTTCGCCCCGGACGCCTGGTGGCCGCTGGTGATCAGCCAGCTGAAGTGAGGCCGGCGGGTGGAGCCTCAGCGGCAGGCCCGGATCGCGCTCAGCGTGGTGTGCACGTCGAACTGGGGCCCGTCGTCGCTCTCCCACCCGCCGTCGCTGCGCTGGGTCTCGGCCAGCCGCCGCCGCGCCCGCCCCAGCAGCCAGTCCTGCCCGTCGATGCCGACGCGGCGCAGCGTCGCGGCCAGCCAGGCCACGTCGCCCGGGGACAGCTCCGGCACCCGCTCGGCGAGGATCACCTGGATCCGCGCCGCCTCGTGGAACATCTCCTGCCGGTGCAGGACCGCCGCGCTCAGCCAGCCGGCGGGCAGGAAGGACGGCCAGCCGCCGTCCGGGCGCAGCCGGGCGACGAGCGACTGGGCGGCGGCGTGCACGACGCCCGCGTACGCGCCGCCGACCCGGTGGTCGAGCGGCCCCGCCGCCCGCGCGTCCAGGCCGGCGACGGTCAGCCAGAACCCGGCGTTCGCGGTCAGGTGGAACGCCGCCTCGGGGTCGCCCGGCCGGGCCCACTCGGGGGCCACGTCGGCCAGCGCCGGGTCCTCCTCCCAGCCGCCGTCGGGCGACTGCCGCGCGGCCAGCCAGTCCAGGGCCCGGCGGGCGGCCGGACGACCGAGCGCGCCGAGATCGTCCAACTCGGACAGGCGGAAACAGGTGGCGTCCACGGAGGAGACTGCCCCGCCCAGCGTCGCCGGCCAGCCGCCGTCGGGCGCCTGGCCGACCTCGGCGGCGTCGAGCAGTCCGGGAGGTGGCGGCACGCCGGTGCGCAGCCGGGACAGCCGGGCCCGGTCCACCGCGTCCCCGTGTGCCACGACGAACCCGACCGCCGCATCGATGTCGACCACGGCGGCAACGCTACCTGCGCAAACGTGATCACGCCTCGGCGAATCGGCCGAGGGCGCAGGGGTCGGGACGGCCCCCGCGACCTCGGCCGACGGCGCGGGTCAGTACGCCGGCAGCGACGGGTCGATCTGCTTGATCCAGGAGAGCACGCCGCCCTGCACGTGCACCGCGTCGCGGAAGCCGGCCGACTTGAGTGCGGCGAGCGCCTCCGCCGAGCGGACCCCGGACTTGCAGTGCAGCACGATCTGCCGGTCCTGCGGCAGCTTGGCGAGCGCCTCGCCCGAGATGATCTCGCCCTTGGGGATCAGCGTCGCGCCGGGGATCCGGACGATCTCGTACTCGGCCGGCTCGCGGACGTCGACGAGGAAGATGTCCTTGCCCGCGTCCTGCCACTCCTTGAGCTCCAGCGCGGTGATGGTCGCGTCGACCACCGCCTCCTGGGCCTCCTCCGACACCGCGCCGCAGAAGTCCTCGTAGTCCTCCAGCAGGTCGGTGACCGTGGGGTCCTCGCCGCAGAGCACGCAGTTCGGGTCCTTGCGGACCTTGATCTTGCGGTAGCTCATCTCCAGGGCGTCGTAGACCATCAGCCGGCCGACCAGCGGCTCCCCGATGCCGGCGAGCAGCTTGATCGCCTCGTTGACCTGGATGGAGCCGATCGACGCGCAGAGCACGCCGAGCACGCCACCCTCGGCGCAGGAGGGGACCATGCCGGGCGGCGGGGGCTCCGGGTAGAGGCAGCGGTAGCAGGGGCCGTGCTCGGCCCAGAACACCGACGCCTGGCCGTCGAAGCGGTAGATCGACCCCCAGACGTACGGCTTGCCGAGCAGCACCGCCGCGTCGTTGACCATGTAGCGGGTGGCGAAGTTGTCGGTGCCGTCGACGATCAGGTCGTAGCGGGAGAAGATGTCCCGCACGTTCTCCCGGTCCAGCGCAGTGTTGTGGATCTCCACGTTCACCAGGGGGTTGATCTCGCGGATCGAGGCCGCGGCCGACTCGGCCTTGGAGCGGCCCACGTCCGAGACGCCGTGGATGATCTGGCGCTGGAGGTTGGACTCATCGACGGTGTCGAAGTCGATGATGCCGAGCGTGCCGACCCCGGCGGCGGCGAGATACATCAGGGCCGGCGAGCCGAGGCCGCCGGCGCCGACACAGAGCACCCTGGCGTTCTTCAGCCGCTTCTGCCCCTCGACCCCGACGTCCGGGATGATCAGGTGGCGCGAGTAGCGGCGGATCTCGTCAACGGTCAGCTCGGCGGCGGGCTCGACGAGCGGGGGCAACGACACGGTGGACTCCCCGGGATCGGCTGAAGGCGAACCGGCCCATTGTCGCTCGCACCGGCCTCGATCGGCCATGAGGAGCGACACGTCGCCCGAACTGCGGGAAGGGGAATAACTCAGGTGCCGGGAACGAGCTCGCCGTCGTAGCGCGAGCCGTCGACGTACGGCCAGGCGTTGGCGACGCAGCCGTCCAGGCCGTACGTCTGCTGCTGCATCACCGGTGCCGGCTCGCCGGGCGCCGGGCAGGCCTGGTGTTCCTCGCCGAGTTCGTGGCCCACCTCGTGGTTGACCACGTAGGCGCGGTAGATCTCCAGCGGCGCCCCGTAGTCGGGGACCGCCTCCAGCCAGCGCGCCAGGTTGATGATCACCTGCCCGGGGAGCCGGCAGGAGGTGTAGCCCTCGGTGCTGAGCCCGCCCTCGGCGCACATCCGCTCCGAGGTCTCCGGGGTGGCGAGGTAGACGGTGAAGTCGGCGTCGTCCGCCTCCGCCACCCGCCGCAGCCGCAGCTCCTCAGAGGCGATCCAGCTGCGGGGGTCGCCCAGCACCTCGTCCACGGTGGCGGCGAAGGCGGCGACGTCCTGGTCGGTGCCCTGCTCCACGGCCACCCGGTAGTGCCGGAGCGGCCCGTCGGTGCCCCGCACCGTGGAGTCGCCGGACGCGGTGGTGAAGTCGCCCGTACCCGTGCGGGGGTAGGCGGAGGGCCGTGCCCGCTCGTCCGCCCCCGCCGCGTACGACGTGCGGTTCCCGTCGCCCGTGGTCGGCACGGGCGCGCGGTCGCCGGCCCGGGCCAGCGTCACGGCGGCGGTCGCCGCGAGCAGGAGGGTGACGCCGAGCCCCACCACCCGACGGCCCCGGAGCGGGGCCGACGGTCGCCACCAGCGCGTCGGCCGAGGTGACGACGGTCGGGTCGGCGTCGGGCGGCGTGCCGGGCCGGGCGGGTCGGAAGGGGACGACGACGTCATGGACCGAGCGTCCCACACTAATCGGGCATTACGCCCCGAAAAACGCGAACCTCGCTCATCCCCCCAGGGGTGAATTCGGCCGGTCCCCCGGCTGGCGCCCGACGCCCGATCGCCGCCGGGTCAGAGCCGCGGGCCCGCGTACCGGCGACCGTCCCGGTACGGCCAGGGGTTGGCGACACAGCCGTTCAGGAAGAGCGTCTGCTGCATCATCACCGGCGCCACCCGGCCCCTGCCGGGGCAGCGCTCGTGCCGGTGCCCCAACTGGTGCCCGACCTCGTGGTTCACCACGTACGTCCGGTAGACCGACAGCGGCACCTTCGCGCTCACGAAGTGCGGCACCGAGAGCCGCCAGCGGTCCAGGTTGATGATCACCTTGCCGGGTGCCCGGCACGACGTGTAGGGCTTCCCGCCCACCCGGATGTTCACCCCTCCGGCGGCACACAGCCGGCCCGCCGTCCTGGCCGTGGCGAGGTAGACCGTGAAGTCGTGCCGGGAGGCGGCGCGTACCTGCTGCAACCGCAGCTCGCCGTCGACCCAGCTCCCCGGCCCGGCGAGCGCCCGCTCGACGGCGGCGGCGAACTCGCCCGCGTCCTCGCCGGCGCCCGACTCCACGGCGACCCGGTAGCGGCGCAGCGTGCCCGCGTCACCCAGCACCGGGCCCACCCGGTCGTCGTAGCCGAAGCTGCCCCGGCCCGCGGACGGCACCGGCCCGGGCAGCCGGAGCACGGCTGGCGGTGGCTCGACGGCCGAGGGCGTCGCGGCCGGCGCGGACGGCAGCGGCGAGGCCGCCCCCGGCGCGAGCATCGGCGCGGGAGCCAGTTCCCCGGCGGTGAGCGCCTCCGCCCCGACGTCGGCGCCCCGCCGGTCGGCGATCACCGCCACCGCCCCACCGACGGCGAGCACCAGCGCGACCAGCCCCACGAGACCCCGCCGACGCTCCGGACGGCGGTGCCGCGGGCGGGTCA
>NZ_WAAS01000212.1:0-11443 GCF_008806585.1 Micromonospora sp. AMSO12t | reverse complement strand
TGGCGGTTCGCGGCTTCCATCCCCCGCCACAACTGCATGATCGACGAGGCGAGGGCGGCGGGGACGGGGACGGGTCAGCGGGCGGCCAGGCGGGCGGCCCGGGCGTCGCGCTTCTCCTCGAAGCGGGTGGCGGCGCGGTCCAGGTCGTCGAGGTGCGTCGCGATCTGGTCGCGGGCGGTCTCGCCGTCGGCGTCGAGCCCCGTCACGTTGAAGACGTCCCACTGGCGCAGCACCGGCGCCACCACCTCGTCGCGGTGCTGGCGCAGGTCGTAGATGCCGGCCAGGGCGATCGCCACGGACTTGCGGGCGAAGCCGTCGATGCCGTTGCCGGGCATCTGGAAGTCGGCCACCACGTCGGCGACCGCCCGCATCGCCTGGCTCGGCGCCAGCTCGAAGGCGGCGGCCAGCAGGTTGCGGTAGAAGACCATGTGCAGGTTCTCGTCGGCAGCGACCCGGGCCAGCAGCGCCTCGCAGGCCGGGTCGCCGGTGACCCGACCCGTGTTGCGGTGCGAGATCCGGGTGGCCAGCTCCTGGAACGAGACGTACGCCAGGGAGTGCAGCACCTCGTCGTCGTGGACGTTGGCGTAGCCGGCGGACATGTGCGTCATGCGGGCCCGCTCCAGCGCCACCGGGTCCACCGCCCGGGTGACGGTGAGGTAGTCGCGGATGGCGGTGCCGTGCCGACCCTCCTCGGCGGTCCACCGGTGCACCCACGTGCCCCAGGCGCCGTCGCGGCCGAACAGGGTGGCGATCTCGTGGTGGTACGAGGGCAGGTTGTCCTCGGTCAGCAGGTTGACGATCAGCGCGGTACGGGCCACGTCGGGGATCGTCGAGTCGCTCTCCGCCCACGCCTCGCCGCCCAGCGGCCCGTCGAAGGTGCGCCCCTCGCTCCACGGCACGTACTCGTGCGGGAACCACTCCTTGGCGACGGCCAGGTGCCGGTCGAGGTTCTTCTCGACGACGGGTGCCAGTTCGAGGAGCAGGGCGGTCTGGCTGAGTGCGGTCACGACGATCTCCCTACGGTGGCGTAACTTACGCCACCGTAGGTCCGATCGCGCGTACGCGCCAGTAATGTCTCAGCTGACCAGCGGCCTGAGGTCCGCCCGGGGCGGCGTCCACTCCCCCGCCGCGGCGGCGGCCTGCTCGCCGGAACGGATGTCCTTGACCTCGTCGGCCGCGCCGTCCACCCCGGGGAACCAGACGTACGGGATGCCCCGCCGCTCGGCGTAGCGGATCTGCTTGCCGAACTTCGCCGCGCTCGGCGACACCTCGGTCGGCACGCCCCGCGAGCGCAGCGCCTCGGCCACCCGGTTGCTGGCGGCGCGCTGCTCCTCGCTGGTCACCGCGACCAGGACGCAGGTCGGCACGTCCCGCGACACCGACAGCGCGCCGGCGCCGAAGAGCAGCCCCAGCAGCCGGGTCACCCCGATCGAGATGCCGACCCCCGGGAAGCGGGTGGCGCCGGCGCTGGCCAGGTTGTCGTACCGGCCGCCGGAGCAGATCGAGCCGAACCGCTCGTAGCCGATCATCTGGGTCTCGTAGACCGTGCCCGTGTAGTAGTCCAGGCCCCGGGCGATGCGCAGGTCGGCCACGCAGAGCCCCGGCGAGTGCGCGGCGGCCGTCTCCACCACCCGGACCAGCTCCTCGACCCCCTCGTCGAGCATCGGGTCGCTGACGCCCAGCGCGCGGACGGCGTCGGCGAAGGAGGCGTCCGGGGCGGAGATCTCCGCCAGCGACAGGACCGCCTTGGCCTGCGCCTCGCTCGCCCCGGCCGTCTGCGCCAGCAACTCGGCCACCCTCGCCGGACCGATCTTGTCGAGCTTGTCCACCGCGCGCAGGGCCGCCTCCGGGTCGGTCAGCCCGATGCCCCGGTAGAAGCCCTCGCAGATCTTGCGGTTGTTGACCTGGATGCGCACCGGCGGGATCGGCAGCGAGCGCAGCGCGTCGCCGATCACCAGCGGCATCTCCGCCTCGTGGTGCGGGGCGAGGGTGTCGCGGTCGACGATGTCGATGTCGGCCTGGAGGAACTCGCGGTAGCGCCCCTCCTGCGGCCGCTCGCCCCGCCAGACCTTCTGGATCTGGTAGCGGCGGAACGGGAACTGGAGCTTGCCGGCGTTCTCCAGCACGTAGCGGGCGAACGGCACGGTCAGGTCGAAGTGCAGGCCGAGCGCGTCGTCGCCGGTCGGGCCGTCGGCGTCGGCCTGGAGCCGCCGGATCAGGTAGACCTCCTTGGAGGTCTCCCCCTTGCGCAGCAGCTGGTCCAGCGGCTCCACCGCACGGGTCTCCAGCGGGGCGAAGCCGTACAGCTCGAAGGTGTCGCGGATCTTGTCGAGGACGTACTGCTCGATCATCCGCTGCGCGGGCGTCCACTCCGGGAAGCCGGAGATGGGCGTGGGCTTGCTCATGATGCTCCGTTCGCGGTCCCGCGCGGGCGGCGCGGGCGAAGAGTCGGCGCGGCCGGCCACGGCCGCGGGGTGAGAAGTCGGTGCGGCCGGTCAGAGGCCGCGGGCGGGGGCCGCCGGTCGCGCGCCGCCACCCGCCACCTCGACGAGGTACGGGTTGGTCGCGCGCTCGCGGCCGATGGTGGTCGCGGGGCCGTGGCCGGGCAGCACGACGGTGTCGTCGGCCAGCGGGAGGATCTTGTCCCGGAGGCTGGTGACCATCCTCGTCATGCTGCCGCCCGGCAGGTCGGTGCGGCCGATGGAGCCGGCGAACAGCACGTCGCCCGAGAGGCAGAGCTGCTCCGCCTCCCACGACGAGCCGGCGGCCGGCAGTCGGAAGAGCACCGACCCGCCGGTATGGCCCGGGGCGTGGTCGACGGTGATCTCCAACCCGGCGAGGGCGAGCGTGGCGCCGTCGGTCAGCTCGGCGACGTCCTCCGGCTCGGTGTACGGCAGCCGCCCCCCGAAGAGCGCCCTGAGATCCGCCGACAGCCCCTTGGCCGGGTCGGCGAGCATCTCCCGGTCGCCGGGGTGCACGTACGCGGTGATGCCGCGCGCGCCGCAGACCGGCGCCACCGAGAACGTGTGGTCGAGGTGGCCGTGGGTGAGCAGGACGGCGGCCGGGTGCAGCCGATGCTCGGCCAGCAGGGCGTCGAGCCGGTCGAGCACCCCGATGCCGGGGTCGACCACCACGCACTGCTCCCCCGGCGCGGCGGCGACCACGTAGCAGTTGGTGCCGAAGGCGTCCGCGGGAAAGCCGGCCACGAGCACGTCCGCTCCCCTTCCGTCGAGTGGGTTGCCTGTCAGCAGCCTATCGGGCGGGGCGAGGAGGTTCTGCGCGTGCGTCCGGGGCGTTCCGTGTGGCACCGATCGTGCCCGTTTCAGGCATCGCGTCCGGCGACGATCGCGTGCGTCCCGTGGGCTCCGCCGGGCGCAGTGACGCGTTCCGATAAACCCGGCCCGGACCTCGTACACCACTTTCCCAGTCGGTAGCCGTACACTCTGGCGGGCGTGTGGCGTGGCGCACCCGCCGCCGAACGGGCGCAGGACGCCCGACCACCGGTGACGACCAGGGTAGAGGAAGGGGAGCACGGGTGGCTTCCAGCAGGGACCGGCAGCGCAAACTGGCGCGTGCCAAGCTCGACCGGCAACTCGCCCGCCGGGCCTCGGCCGTCAAGCGTCGTCGGCAGATCCAGGCCGGCGTCGGCGTCGCCGTCGTCCTCGCGCTGATCGTGGGCGGCTCGGCGTGGGCGCTGGGCGCCTTCGACGACGAGCCGAAGGAGAACACGGCCGCCGAGGACGTCTGCCTGTGGACGCCGCAGGACGCCACCGCGAACACCAACCTCAAGGACGTCGGCACCCCGGCCACCGAGGGACTGCCCACCGACGGCGTACGTCCGATGACGGTCACCACCAACCAGGGTGCGCCGATCACCGTCGAGCTGGACCTGGCCGGCGCCCCGTGCGCGGCGGCGAGCATCGCCCACCTGTCCAGCCGGTCGTTCTACGACAACACCAAGTGCCACGAGATCACCGCCGACGGCGCGGTGCGCTGCGGCGACCCGAGCGGCACCGGGCTCGGCGGCCCCACCTACTCGTTCTACGACGAGAACGTGCCCACCGCGCCGTCACCGTCGGCCAGCCCCGCCGCCGGCCAGCCCGCGACGTACCCGAAGGGCACGGTCGCGATGATCGCCAACCCGCCGGGCGCCAACGGCAGCCAGTTCCTGATGTTCTTCAAGGACTTCACCACGGCCGACCCGAAGTATCCGATCATCGGCCGGGTCACCGGTGGGATCGACGTGGTGGCGAAGATCGGTGCCAAGCCGACCGTGGACAATGGGACGGGGGCCAAGGTCAAGCCCAAGGACGACGACGTGGTCGTGCAGAGCCTGACCGTCGGCGAGCCCGTGGCGCAGGCGACCTCGGCACCGACGCCGCCCGCTTCGGGCGCTCCGGCGGCCAGCCCGAGCGCCGGCTGACCCGGCCGCCCCACCAATCGCAGCGGCACCGACCGCGCCACCCGACAGCCCAGGAGGATCCAGGCGTGACGTCCACCAGAGAGCGGCAGCGCGCGGCGGCGCGCGCCCGGCTCGAGAAGGAGATGGCCGAGCGCGCGGCCAGGGCCCGCAAACGCCGGCAGACCCAGGCGATCGTGGGGGCCGCCTCGGTCCTGGTCCTCGTCGTCGCCGGCACGGTCTGGCTCGTCACCACCCTCGGCGGAGACGACGACAAGACCGACACCGCAGGCCCGGGTGCCGGCAACGTGCAGTGCGCCTGGACCGAGATCCCCACCGACCAGCGGTCCCCGCAGATCAAGGACGTCGGGGTGCCGGCCGTGCAGCAGTCGGCCACGGGCACCCAGACGATGACGATCGACACCAACCTGGGCCCGATCACCGCCACGATCGACCGGTCGGCGGTGCCCTGCACCGCGGGCAGCTTCACCCACCTGGCGGAGAAGAACTTCTTCGACAACAGCAAGTGCCACCGGCTGGTGACCGAGGGCATCAAGGTGCTCCAGTGCGGTGACCCCGGCGCGACGGGCAAGGGCTGGCGCGAGACCGACGGCACCGGCGGCCCGAGCTACCGGCTCGCCGAGGAGAACCTGCCCACCGACAAGCGGCCCCCGTACCCGGAGGGCGTGATCGCGATGGCCAACTCGGGCCAGCCGGGCAGCACGGGCAGCCAGTTCTTCATCGTCTACGGCGACTCGCCGCTGGACCCGAACTACACCGTCCTGGGCACCATCACCGGCGGCATGGACCTCGTGAAGCAGGTCGCGGCGGCGGGCGACGACAAGGCGTTCGCGAAGCAGGCCGGTGGCGGCCACCCGAAGAAGGAAGTCACCATCAACAAGCTCACCATGAGCGCCCCCCAGGGCTGACCCGCACCCCAGCCGTACGACGAGCGCCCGCCGGCCCCGCCGGCGGGCGCTCGTCCGTCCCACCCGCACACCAGCGCCCCGGCTCGGTCGGTGCCGGGCCGGGGCGCGGGTGTGCGAGGGGTTGGCGGGGTCAGGCGCCGGAGGTGACGCGGTACGCGTCGAAGACGCCGTCCACCTTGCGGACCGCCGCCAGCAGGTGGCCCAGGTGCTTCGGGTCCGCCATCTCGAAGCTGAACCGGCTCACCGCCACCCGGTCGCGGGTGGTGGTGACCGTCGCGGAGAGGATGTTCACCCGCTCCTCGGAGAGCACCCGGGTCACGTCGGCGAGCAGCTTGTGCCGGTCCAGCGCCTCGACCTGGATGGCGACCAGGAACGTGGACGCCGAGGTGAGCTTCCAACTCACCTCGACCACCCGCTCGGCCTGCGCCCGCAGGTCCTCGGCGTTGGCGCAGTCGTCGCGGTGCACGCTCACGCCGCCGGAGCGGGTGACGAAGCCGAAGACCGAGTCCGGCGGCACCGGCGTGCAGCAGCGCGCCAGCTTGATCCACACGTCGCTGACCCCGCGTACGACCACGCCCGGGTCGGCGCTGCTCTGCCGGCTGCGGGGCGGACGGGTGGCGACGGCGGTCTCGGCGATGTCCTCCGCCGCGCCCTCCTCGCCGCCGTACGCGGCCATCAGCTTCTGCACCACCGACTGGGCGGAGACCTGGCTGTCGCCGACAGCGGCGTAGAGCGAGGCCACGTCGGCCAGGTGCAGGTCCCGGGCGATCGCCATCAGCGCGTCGGAGGTGAGCATCCGCTGCAACGGCATGCCCTGCTTGCGCATCGCCTTGACGATCGCGTCCTTGCCGGCCTCGATCGCCTCCTCGCGCCGCTCCTTGTTGAAGTACTGCCGGATCTTCGTCCGCGCCCGCGGGCTCTTGACGAAGCCCAGCCAGTCCTGCGTCGGGCCGGCCGTGTCGGACTTCGAGGTGAAGATCTCGATCACGTCGCCGTTGGACAGCGTCGACTCGAGGGGCACCAGCTTGCCGTTGACCCGCGCCCCGATGCACTTGTGGCCCACCTCGGTGTGCACCGCGTACGCGAAGTCCACCGGCGTGGAGCCGGTCGGCAGCGGGATGACGTCACCCTTCGGGGTGAAGACGTACACCTCCTGGCTGGACAGGTCGAAGCGCAGCGCGTCGAGGAACTCGCTCGGGTCGGCCGCCTCCCGCTGCCAGTCCAGCAGCTGGCGCAGCCAGGTCATCTCGTCGATGTGCGCGGGCGGGCCGACGATCTGGGTGCCCTTGTGCTCCTTGTACTTCCAGTGCGCGGCGATGCCGAACTCGGCGGTGCGGTGCATCGCGTACGTGCGGATCTGCATCTCCACCGGCTTGCCGGTGGGCCCGATGACCGTCGTGTGCAGCGACTGGTACATGTTGAACTTGGGCATGGCGATGTAGTCCTTGAACCGGCCCGGCACCGGCTGCCAGTTGGCGTGGATCACGCCCAGCGCCGCGTAGCAGTCGCGCACCGTGTCGACCAGGATCCGCACCCCGACCAGGTCGTAGATGTCGTTGAAGTCGCGACCCCGCACGATCATCTTCTGGTAGATCGAGTAGAGGTGCTTCGGCCGCCCGGTGGTCTCCGCCTTGATCTTGGCGGCCTTCAGGTCGGTCTGCACCTTCTGGGTGACCTGGCGCAGCAGCGCCTCGCGCTGCGGCTGGTGCTCCCCGATGAGGCGGTTGATCTCCTCGTAGCGCTTCGGGAAGAGCGTGCCGAAGGCCAGGTCCTCCAGCTCCCACTTGATCGTGTTCATACCCAGCCGGTGGGCCAGCGGGGCCAGGATCTCCAGCGTCTCCTTCGCCTTCTGCTCCTGCTTCGGGCGGGGCAGGAAGGTGAGGGTACGCATGTTGTGCAGCCGGTCGGCCAGCTTGATCACCAGCACCCGCGGGTCCTTGGCCATCGCGACGACCATCTTGCGGATCGTCTCGGCCTTGGCCGCGTCGCCCAGCTTGACCTTGTCGAGCTTGGTGACCCCGTCGACCAGCAGCGCCACCTCGCCGCCGAAGTCGGCCCGCATCTGGTCGAGGGTGTATTCCGTGTCCTCGATCGTGTCGTGCAGGAGCGCGGCGACCAGGGTGGTGGTGTCCATGCCCAGGTTGGCCAGGATCGTGGCGACCGCGAGCGGGTGGGTGATGTAGGGGTCGCCGGACTTGCGGTACTGCCCGGAGTGCCAGCGGGCCGCCGTGTCGAAGGCGCGCTGGAGCAGCCGCGCGTCCGCCTTGGGGTGGGCGTCCCGGTGGGTCGAGATCAGCGGCTCCAGCACCTCGCTGACCTGCGAGGACTGCCAGGGCGCGTTGAACCGGGCCAGCCGCGCCCGGACCCGGCGGCCGGTGGGCGCGGTGGAGAGCGCAAAACCGGCGCTCGGCATGTGGTCGCCGACGACGTCGGCGGGGAACGGAAGCAGGACCCCCTCGGTCGCCGCGCCCGCGCCGCCGGCCGTGGCCGCCGGCGTGTCGGGGCGTACGGGCTCGGCCGGGACGGTCACGCCGGGGCCCGCCTCCGGGGCCTGCGCGTCACCGTTGGTTGCGGTCGCCGAGCCGTCCGCGTCGCCTGTCGGGTACACCGTGCCCTCCACCGGAGGGGCGACATCGTGGGACACCGGCCTCCTCACCGCTCGCCGGGAAGTCACCGACCGTGCGCCGGCCGGCCTGGTCTCGCGCTGACCGGACGGGTCCCGCCCGGTCAGCAAAGGGCAATGCTACCCGCACGCACGGTGCCCCGCCGCTCCGCCGGACGGTCCCCACCGGGTCCGCCCGACGGTCGGCGGGGTCAAACGGTCAACAGGGCATGCACCGGGCGCGGGGCCAGCCGCTCCCGGCCGCCGAGGAAGGCGAGCTCCAGCAGGACGGTGAAGCCGGCCACGGTCCCGCCGGCCCGCTCCACCAGGTCCAGCGTCGCCTCGGCGGTGCCGCCGGTGGCCAGCACGTCGTCGACCACCAGCACCCGGTGCCCGGCCGTGAAGGCGTCCTCGTGCACCTCCAGCGTGGCCTCGCCGTACTCCAGGGCGTAGGAGGCCGAGTAGGCCGGACGGGGCAGCTTGCCGGCCTTGCGCACCGGCACGACGCCGACCCCGGTCGCGTACGCGATGGCGGCAGCGACCACGAACCCGCGCGCCTCGATGCCGACGACGACGTCGAACGACTCCCGCCCGTGGTACGCGACGATCCCGTCGATCACCTGACGGAACGTGTCGCCGTCGGCGAACAGCGGCATCAGGTCCTTGAACATGACGCCGGGCTTCGGGAAGTCGGGCACGTCGAGCACCCGGCTGGCGACCAGCGCGGCGGTGGCCGGGCCGCTGTCTCCCCGTACCCCGGTGCTGTGGGTCTCCGTCACGGCAGTTCCGCTCCCCTTCACGACGACGGCGTCCTGCATGCTGCTCGCACAGCATGAAGGACGCCGTCGGATCGGTTCCTACCGGGTCAGCCCGGCCCGGCTCAGCGCCGCTTGCCGCCACCCGGCCGGTTGCCACCGCCGCCGGCGGGTCGGCCGCTCCGGGCGCCGGTCGGCCGCTTCCCGGCCGGTCGGGCGCCCACTCGCGGCGCCGCGCCGGCCAGCGCGGCCGACTCCGGGTCGACCGGCTCGTCGTCGGAGTCGTCGGTACGCGGGGCGGTGCCCTTGCCGGTGACCTCGCCACGGGCGATCGCGCCCCGGCGGGCCAGCACCCGCTTGTTGTGCGCCTGGATGCGCGGGTCGTAGTTCTTGAGCAGCACCAGCAGCGGCGTGGCCAGCAGGATCGAGGTCAGGAACGCCACCGCCATACCGACGAAGAGCACCAGGCCGAGGTCCTTCAGGGTGCCCGCGCCGAGCAGGCCGGCACCGATGAAGAGCAGACCACCGACCGGCAGCAGCGCGACCACCGACGTGTTCAGCGACCGCATGAGGCTCTGGTTGATCGCCAGGTTGGCCGCCTCGCCGTACGTCTGGTTGTTGTTCGCGGTGATGCCGCGCGTGTTCTCCTGCACCTTGTCGAAGACCACCACCACGTCGTAGAGCGCGAAGCCCAGAATCGTGAGGAAGCCGATGACCGTCGACGGGGTGACCTCGAAGCCGACAAGCGAGTAGATACCGGCGGTGAGGATCAGGTTCATGATCAGCGAGGAGACCGCGGCGACCGCCATCCGCCACTCGAAGCGCAGGATCAGGTAGATCATCACCACCGCGATGAAGATGACCAGACCGAGCAGCGCCCGGGAGGTGACCTGGCTGCCCCACGCCTCGCTGACCTGGTTGCCGCTGATGGTGGCGGCGTCGATGCCGAACTCGTCGGCGATCTCGTCCTTGACGGCGTTGGCCTGCTCGGTGTCGAGCTGGGTGGTCCGCACCTCGTAGAAGTCGCCCCCGGTGCCGCCGACCTTCTGGGTGGTGACGACCTTGGCGTCGCCGCCGGCCGCGGCCAGGGCGTCCTGGACCTTCAGCTCGGTCTGCTCCAGGGTGCCGACGCTCGCCGGGATCTGGAAAGAGTTGCCGCCGGCGAACTCGATGCCGAGGCTGAAGCCGCGCAGCCCGAAGCTGAGCAGCGACAGCAGGATCAGCACGAGCGCGACGCCGAACCAGAGCTTGCGCCGGCCGATGATGTCGAGGCCGGCCTCGCCGCGGTAGAGGCGGCTCGCGAGACCACTCTTTGCCATCTCAGGCCTCCTTCACGCGCGGGTTGCGGGGCTTGGCCGGCTCGGCCGTCCGCGGCGGGAGCGCCCGGCCGAGACCGCTGACCCGCGGGGACAGGAACGCGGAGGTGCGGGCGAACATCGTCATGATCGGGTGCCGGAAGAGGAAGACCACGACCAGGTCCAGCACCGTGGCCAGGCCGAGGGCGAAGGCGAAGCCCTTCACCGTGCCGACCGAGACCACGTAGAGCACCACCGCCGACATCAACGTGATCGCGTTGGCCGAGATGATCGTGCGGCGGGCCCGGATCCAGGCACGCGGCACCGCGCTGCGCGGGCTGCGCCCCTCCCGGATCTCGTCCTTGAGCCGCTCGAAGTAGATGACGAACGAGTCCGCCGCCACACCTAGTGACACGATCATGCCGGCGATGCCGGCGAGGGTGAGGGTGAACCCGATCTGCCGGCCGAGCACCACCAGCGCGCCGAAGACCAGCAGCGCCGACAGGACCAGGCTCAGGAAGATGACGGAGCCGAGCAGGCGGTAGTAGAAGAACGAGTAGATGATGACCAGCAGCATGCCGATGCCCGCCGCGAGCAGACCGGCCCGCAGGTGGCTGGCGCCCAGGGTGGCGGTGACGTTCTGCTGCTCCTGCGCCTCGAAGGTCACCGGCAGCGCGCCGTAGCGCAGCTGGCCGGCCAGGGCGCTGGCGTCGCGCTGGTTGAAGTTGCCGGTGATCTGCGAGTTGCCCGTCAGCACGCCCTGGATCTCGGGCGAGGAGACGATCTCGTTGTCGAGCACGACGGCGACGCGGCACTTGCCGTCCTGGCCGAGGGCGGTGGCGTCGCAGGCCTGGCCCTCGTTGTTGAACGCCTCGCGGGTCAGGTTGGTCCACTTGTCCTGGCCGGGGCCGGAGAAGTCGAGGCTGACGACCCACTGGCTGGTCTGGTCCAGCACCGCGCTGGCGCCCTCGACGTCGGTGCCCAGCACCTTCGCCTGGTCGAGCAGGTACTTCGCGGCGCCGTCCTCGCAGGCCACCGCCTGCTGGTTGGCGGCCGAGATCGACGCCGGCGGGCGCTTGTCGAGCTGGGCGCAGCTGATCTGCGGCACGTTGAACTGCATCGTCGCCGGCAGCACCGCGACCTCGCGCGGGTCGAGAGCCGCGAACGGCTTGAGCTTCTCCGCCAGCGACGGGTCGGCGGCCAGGTCGGCCGGGGCCTGGAGGCCGCTGGCGGCCGCCCAGGCGGCGGCGCCGACCTTCTGCTCGACGGCCTTGCGCTGGTCCTCGATGCTCTGCGGCACGGGCTCGGCGCTGGCGCTCGGCGTCGGGGTGGCGGCGCCGGCCGAGGGGGTGGCGCTCGGCGCGGCCGACGCGCTGGCGCTCGGGGCCGGGGCCATGCCGCCCTGGCCGCCGCTGGGCGACGCGGTCGCCTTCGGCGCGGCGCTGCCCGACGGGGCGGCGCTG
>NZ_WAAS01000211.1:0-11451 GCF_008806585.1 Micromonospora sp. AMSO12t | reverse complement strand
TGCGGGGTGTGCCGGGCGGACGGCGCGAAGCAGGCTGGGGGTCCGGCAGGTGCCGTGAAGGGGGCCGCCCCGGCTGGTCTGGCTGACGTTGGCCGAGGACGGCGGCGCATCCCGCTGGTCACCGGCCTGGTGGACGGCCTCGTCCGGCGTGGGCCGCCGCCCCCATGGATGGGGCAGCTCGACAGCGGCTGCGCAGCCCGGCGCGCCTGAATCGTCTACGACATCAGCTCGACAGCCTCGCACAGGAAGGACCCGGCGGGGCGGATGGCGGCAGGGCGGGTGGCGGGGCGTGGTTCGGGCTCGGTCGGGATGCCGGTTTGCACACCCGGATCGCGCCGGAAAAGGAAGATTGTCTGGTGCGCCGGCTTCTTCGTCACCCCGTACGGCTCGTGCCGCTCGGCTTCCTGGTGACGATCCTGGTCGGCACCGGACTGCTGATGCTGCCCTGGGCCACCAGCGAGTACCGGCACACCCCGTTCCTGACCGCCCTCTTCACCGCCACCTCGGCGGTCTCGGTGACCGGAATGGCGGTGGTGGACACCCCGAACTACTGGAACGGGTTCGGGCTCGTGATGATCACCGTGCTCACCCAGGTCGGCGGCCTCGGCATCGTGACCGGTGCGACCCTGGTGATCCTCGTGGTGGCCCGGCGGCTGGGGCTGCGCAGCCGGCTGCTGGTGCAGGCCGAGACCGCCGAGTTCGGCATCGGCGACGTACGCCGGCTGCTGCTGCACATCGCCGGCCTCGCGCTGGCCTGCGAGGCGGTCATCACCGCGATCCTGACCGCCCGGCTGTGGATCACCTACGACTACCCGTTCGGCCGGGCCCTCTGGGGCAGCGTCTTCCACGCCGTCCAGGCCTTCAACAACGGCGGGTTCGCCCTCTACACCGACAGCCTGGTCGCCTTCTCCACCGACGCCTGGGTCACCCTGCCGCTGGCCTTCGGCACGATCATCGGCGGGCTGGGCTTCCCGGCGCTCTTCGAGGCGGCGCGGGAGTGGCGGCACCCGACCCGGTGGGCGGTCGCCACCAAGCTGACCGTCTGGGGCAGCCTGACACTGCTGGTGGTGGGCTTCACCGCCCTGCTGACCATCGAGTGGGCCAACCCGCGCACCCTGGGCATCTACACCTGGCCGGACAAGCTCCTGGTGGCGTTCGCCCAGAACTCGTACATCCGCACCGGCGGTTTCAACGTCCTGGACGTGGATGGCCTGGAGGAGGAGAGCTATCCCCTCTTCATCGCGCTGATGTTCATCGGCGGCGGCAGCGCGAGCACGGCCGGCGGGATCAAGGTGGCGACCTTCTTCCTGCTCGCCTTCGTGATGTGGGCGGAACTGCGGGGAGAGCCGGACGTGACGGTCGGGAAACGCCGGGTGGCGACCGCCAGCCAGCGGCAGGCCATCACCGTCGCCCTGCTCAGCGTCGCGCTGTTGGCCTGCGGCACGGTGCTGCTGATCTTCATCACCGAGGGAGTCCCCTTCCACGCGGCGCTGTTCGAG
Source organism: Micromonospora sp. AMSO12t (assembly GCF_008806585.1). NCBI lineage: Bacteria > Bacillati > Actinomycetota > Actinomycetes > Micromonosporales > Micromonosporaceae > Micromonospora > Micromonospora sp. AMSO12t. Next base: position 9,952 of record NZ_WAAS01000211.1, on the reverse strand, counting down.
GTCACGTCGGCGCTCACCACCACCGGACTCAGCGTCGGGATCGCCGCGTCGCTGCCGGAGAACGGCCAGCTCGCCCTGATCATCCTCATGTTCGTCGGCCGGATCGGGCCGCTGACCCTCGGGTCGGCGCTCGCCCTGAACACCCGCCGGCGGCTGTACCGCTACCCGGAGGAGCAACCCGTTGTCGGCTAGGAGGACGGACGAAGGCAGCGTCGTGGTGATCGGACTGGGCCGGTTCGGGTGTCACCTGTCCGGCGCACTGGCCGCGATGAACCACGAGGTGCTGGCCATCGACCGCAACCCGGAGCAGGTGCAGCGGTGGTCGGCGCAGCTCGACCGCGTCGTGCAGGCCGACTCCACCGAGGAGGGGTCGCTGCGCCAGCTCGGCGTGGCGGACTTCGGCCGGGCGGTGGTCGCCATCGGCGCCTCGTTGGAGGCGAGCGTGCTGACGGTGCTGGCGCTGGTCGAGCTGGGCGTACCGCAGATCTGGGCGCGGGCCACCTCGACGAAGCACGCCAAGATCCTGAACTCGGTCGGCGCGCACCACGTGATCTTTCCCGAGGCGGAGACCGGGGAGCGGCTGGCCCACCTCATCGTCAGCAGGATGCTCGACTTCATCGAGTTCGGCGACGACTTCGCCATCGCCAAGGTGTGCGCCCCGGAGGCGATGCTCGGCCGGCCGCTCTCGGAACTGACGCCCACCGGGCGCTACGGCGTACGCGTGGTGGGCGTGAAGCTGCCCGGGGAACGCTTCCGGTACGCCACCGACGCCACCGTGATCGCCCCGGGCAGCATGCTGATCGTCGAGGGGGACATCGAGCAGGTGCAACGGTTCTCGGAGTTCAGCTGACCCCGGCGGGCTCAGTCGTCGTCATCGTCCCTTTCCGTGTCCCTTTCCCTTTCCGTTTCCTGGCTTACTTTTTTTCCACCACCCGCCTTGCCCTTGCCCTTGCCGGAGTTGTCGGACTTGGCCTTGGACCCGCCGGAGTTCCCGGCCGACGTGCCAGCCTTCTTCGGCGGGGCCTTGACGGTGGGCGCCTTGACCGGTGCCTTGGCCGGCGCCTTGGTGGGTGCCACGCTGGGCGCCGCGCCGGCCACCCCGGAGACCTGCGCCCCGCAGGCCTCGTCACCGAGGCGGAACTCCAGCGGCAGCGGGTTGGCCCCGCCGTGGCGGCCGGTCAGCGTGAGTTTCTCGGACGCGCCGGGGGCCAGCGCGGCCCGCTCCGGAGCCGCCTCCACGAGCACCGTGCGCCCCTGCTGGCGCACCGGGACGGGGGTCGCCTTCGTCACGGTCTGCTGGCTGGGGAAGGTGAAGCTCAGCCGCCAGTCGCGCAACTCCCGCATGCCGGTGTTGGTCAGGGTCAGCTCGGCGGCGAAGTCCTTGCCGGAGTCCGTGCGCAGCGCGTACGTGACCCGGCAGGGCGGCGGCGTCTCCGCCCCCATCCGCGCCTCCGTCGGCTGGTCGATGCCGCCGCTGGCGGGGCTGTGCGAGGTCACCCCCCACAGCGCCGCGGTCACCGCCACCAGCCCGGCGGCGGCCACCCCCGCCTCGATCCGCCGGCGCCGGGTCGCCGCGCGCCGGTTGCGCGTACGGGAGAACGGCAGCGCGTCGGTCGCGGCGGACCAGGGCAGGATCGTGGTGCCGGCGGCGGCCAGCGCGGCCTCGTCCACGGGCCCCGATGCGGGGGAGACCGGCACCGGGGCGATCATGCCGGCGGCCTCGGCGAGCGTACGCGTGACCTCGGCGGTGGCGGGCCGGTCGCCCGGGCGCTTGGCCAGGCAGCGGCTCACGAGCTCGCGCACCTCGTCGGGCAGTCCCGGCACCGGCGGCATCGGCTCCGGCTCGTTGTACATGTGGGCGCGCAGCATCTGCGTGGTGGTGCTCGCCTGCCACGGCAGCCGGCCGGTGAGCATCCGGTAGAGCAGCAGGCCGACCGCGTACACGTCGGTGGCCGGGGAGACCTGGCCGTTGTCGAGCCGCTCCGGGGCGAGGTACGCGGGGGTGCCGAGCAGTGCGCCGTCCGGCCCCTTCTCCTTCTCCCCCACCAGCGCGGAGATGCCGAAGTCGACCACCTTCACGCCGGTGGCGGTCAGCATGACGTTGCCCGGGGTGACGTCGCGGTGCACCACGCCACGGGCGTGCGCGGTGGCCAGCGCCGAGGTGACCTCCGCGCCGATCGTCACCGCCTCCCGCCAGGGCAGACTGCCCCGGCGCAGCCGGCCGGTCAGCGACTCCCCGTCGACCAGCTCCATGACGACGTACGGCACGGTCAGGCCGACCTGCTCCGACTCGCCGTAGTCGTAGACGTTGGTGATGTTGGGGTGGCACAGCCGGGCCGCGGCCTGCGCCTCGATCCGGATGCGGTGCCGGAACGCGCGGTCGGCGGCCAGCCGCGACGCGAGCACCTTGACCGCCACCTGCCGGCCCAGCACCTCGTCGTAGCCGCGCCAGACGACGGACATGCCGCCCGCCCCCAGCTGTTCGATCAGCCGGTACCGTTCGCCCAGCAGTTGTGCGCCGTCCCGGATCGGTCCACCCATGAGGGTCGTTGTTGCCCCGGACCGACCCGGCTACACCTGAAGGGTCGGAATCGGTCAGCGATTCACCCGTTCAGGCGGTGGCGAGGAGCTGGTCCACGGGCGCGTAGTCGTCGGTCAGCACCAGCGCCTCGCCGACGAACGCGGTGAGGTCGGCACCCGCCAGCAGGCTGGCGTCCTCCCGCAGCTCGGCCAGCCGGGCGCGGACCGCCTCCAGCGGCAGCGGGGCGTCGGAGGCGACGATGAGGAAGTTCGAGCCCTCCTGACCGGCGAGCGCCGCCGCCGGGGCGATCAGGGCGACGTGCCGGAACTCGGCGGCGACGGTGGCCAGCTCGCTGCGGATGAAGCGCAGCGGCGGGTAGTCGATGACGTTCTGCACGTAGACGCCGCCGGGGCGGGTCACCCGGCGGACCTCGGCGGCCATCTCCCGGGTGGCGAGGTGCCAGGGCACCACCAGGTGCCCGAACGCGTCGCCGACCACGAGGTCGCGGCTGTCGGTGGCCTCCCCCGCGACGAGCAGCCGGGCGTCACCCACGACCGCCCGCAGGTCGGGCCCCTGGCGTACGCCGAGCTGCCGCTCGCCCAGCTCGACCAGCCCGCCGTCGATCTCGAACACGACGTTGTCGGTGCCCGGACGGGTGGCGGTCAGGTAGCGGGGCACGGTGAACCCGCCGCCGCCCAGGTGCAGCGCGTCGAGCCGCTGCCCCTGCGGGGCGACCACGTCGGCCACCGCCCCGATCCACCGGGTGTACGCGTACTCCAGGTGGGTGGGGTCGGCGAGGTCCACGTACGAGTGCTGCGCCGAGTTGAGCAGCAGGGTGCGGCCGGAGTCCCGGCCGGGATCGACCTCCACGCTGGCGCAGTGGTAGGCGGTCTCGATGTCGCACGGGTTCGGGGCGACGGTGGTCAGCCCGGCGCCGACGAGACCGAGCACCGCCAGGGCGGCCTTGGCGCGGGCGGGGCCGGGCAGCTCCGCGCGGTCCTGGCGGCGCAGCCACACCCCGAGGCCGAGCCCGGTGAGCCCGAGCGAGGCCGCCAGGGCGAACAGGATGACCGTGCTGGGCAGCGCGGCCACCAGCACGAAACCGGTGACCAGGGTGGCCGTGACCGCGCCCAGCGTGCCTACGCTGGAGAGCCGGCCGACCACCTGGCCGGTGCGCCGCAGGTCCGCGAGCTGGAGCTTGACGACCAGCGGGGTGACGGCGGCGAGCAGGGCCGCCGGCACGAAAACGGCGAGTGCGACGAGCAGCAGGATGGCCGAGGCCGCCCCGCCGCGCAGCACCTCGCCGGCGTACCGGACGACGGGCAGGGTGACGGCCGTGGCGATGCCGGCCAGCACCAGCGCCGGGGCCAGCATCGCCCTCGGGTTGCGCCGGTCGGCCAGCCAGCCGCCCGTCCACGCGCCGTAGGCGATGGCGGCCAGGGCGATGCCGATGACCGAGCTGGTCACCTGGAGGGTCACCCCGACGTACGGCCCGACCAGCCGCAGCGCGGCGGTCTCCAGCACCAGGACGGCGCCGCTGGAGAAGAAGACCAGGAACGCGGCGAGGCCGTTGGGCAGCGCCCGGGGGGTCGCCGCCGCCGGCTGGGTGGGCGGGACCGTGACGTCGGAGGATGGGGAGCTCACCCGCGCGATGGTACGCAGGAAAACTGGGCCCCCGGGTCAGTACATCGAGAGATGAACATGGTTCGTGTGGTCGGCGGCGGGGCTGCCGCTGCCGCCGTACGCCCGCCAGCCGGTGCCGGGGTGCCAGATCTGCCGGTACCAGATCACGTAGAGCACGCCCAGCCGGCTGGCGTTGCGCACGTGCCAGGCGGCGAGGCTGTCCCCGTACGCCTTGTCCCCGCCGGTGGCGGTCTTGTTCTCGAACCCGCCGGCCGCGGCCGAGAAGTCGCAGGCCCGGCCCTTGGGGTGCTCGCCGGAGGGGCGGTTGTCGAAACAGTTGACGTACCGCTTGTAGCCGGCCGCCTTGGTCTGGTTGAGGGCGTTGAGGGTGCGCGGGGTGATGCAGCCGGAGCTGGTCGGGTCGTTCAGCGAGCAGGACTCCGACGGCCAGGAGCCGTCCGAGTTGCGGGGGGCCGGCTTCGCCGAGGAGGAGCTGCCGCCGCTGAACCCGCCGCTGCTGCCCGAGCTGACCTCCGCGAGCGCCGCCTCGGCCTCCTTCTTCTTCTTCGCCATCACGGCGAGCTGCTTCTGCTGCTCCCGCACCTCGGTGTCGATGGCGATCTTGGCCTGTCGCGCCTGCTCCCGCGCCTCGATCAGGCTGCGCAGCCGCCTGCTGTCGCGCTGGGCCATCAGGTCGAGGCTGGCCGCCCGGTCCAGGAACGCCTCGGGGGAGGCGCTGTTGAGCAGCATCGACGTGGGCGTCAGCCGGCCCAGCCGGTAGGACTGTGCGGCCACCTCGCCGACCTGTGCGGTCAGCTCGACCAGCCGGACCTCCACGGCGCCCAGCTGCCCGGCCAGCTGCTTCTGCCGGACCTTGGAGTTCTCCAGCTTCCCCTTGGCCTCGATGTGCGCCTTGGCGGTGGCTTCCAGGGCGTCCCGGAGCTTCTTGGTGCCGCCCTCGTTGGGCTCCGCGTACGCCGGCACGGCGCCGACGCCGAAGAGCAGCGTGACGGCGACGAGCAGGGCGGTCAGCGGACGGCGGGCACGTCGCCCGGCCGACAGGGCGGTCAGCGGGCGACCGTGACGCCCGACGGGCATGGTCCTGCGCACGAAAGCATCCTTCCGTCGGCCGCCGGCCCCGGATGACAACACGGCGCGGCGGCGGCCCCCGCCGGGCGCCGGTCGGCGGCCTGCTGGCGGAGACCGGCGGTCAGGATACCGGACGGAGCACGCCGGGCCAGGCCCGCGAACGCCCGGACCGTCGGACGTCCACGCAGGGTCGCAGCGACGTCACGCGCCGTCGAGCAGAGCCTCACGCACGTCCACCCAGATCTGCTCGCTCGCGGCGACCAGGAGGCCGTGGCCGTCGTCCCCCGGGCGGTAGTCGGTGCCGTCGAAGCGCCGCGCGACCCCGCCCGCCGCCCGGACCAGCAGGGCGCCCGGGGCGTGGTCCCACGGCAGGGTGCGCCAGAAGAGCACGAAGTCCTGGTCCCCGGTCAGCACGTCCAGGTACTCCCGGCCGGCGCAGTGCTGGCCGGGCAGCATCTCGCCCAGCCGCGCGCCGCCCGCCTCGACCAGCGCGCGCGGCGCGGCCGGCAGCGCGTGCGACATCGCGGCGCCGCGCACCGCGTCGAGCGCGGGCGCCCGGTCGCCGGTCCGCACCGGCCGGCCGTCGAGCCAGGTGCCCTCGCCGGCCCGCGCGACGGCCAGCGTCCCGGCGAGCGGGTCGAGCACCCACGCGGCGACGGGATCCCCGTCGGTCAGCAGCGCCACCATCAGCGCGAACGGCTGCCGGCCGGCGGCGAAGTTCGAGGTGCCGTCGACCGGGTCGACGAGCCACACGTCGCCGGAGGCGCGCAGGTGCTCCAGCAGGGCCGGGTCGTCGGCGACCGCCTCCTCGCCCACCACCACCGAGCCGGGGCGCAGCCGGCGCAGGGCCGCCGAGATCACCTCCTCGGCGCGGCGGTCTGCCACGGTGACGAGGTCGCCCGGCGCCTTCTCGCTCACGTCGGCCTCGTCGAGCTTGCGGAACAGCGGAAGCACGACCTGGTCGGCGGTCTCGCGCAGCAGACCACCGACGTCGTCGAGCAGGGTGTCAGCCACGCGGCGGCAGCTTCACCACGCTGACGAAGAACTCGTCGATCTGCCGGACCACCGAGATGAAGCGCTCGAAGTCCACCGGCTTCGTCACGTACGCGTTGGCGTGCAGCTGGTAGCTGCGCAGGATGTCCTCGTCGGCCTGGGAGGTCGTCAGCACCACCACCGGGATCCGGCAGAGCTGCTCGTCGGACTTGATCTCCTCCAGCACCTCCCGGCCGTCGCGGCGCGGCAGGTTCAGGTCGAGCAGGATCAGGTCCGGCTGCACCACGTCGGCGTACTGGCCCTCCCGCCGCAGGTAGGCGAGCGCCTCGGCGCCGTCGGAGACGACGGTCAGCCGGTTGCGGAGCTTGTGCTCCTCGAACGCCTCCTGGGTCATCAACACGTCACCCGGATCGTCCTCGACCAGCAGGACCTCGATCGGGCTCTTGCCGTCCGCCGGCGCGGTCATCCCACCGTCTCCCTCATGTCACCCGTTCTACCGCCTTCCGGTGCCCGGCCGGGCCCGTCCGTGGTCTCCGACTCGTCGGCGCGCCGGTCGGCCTGCGCCGGGGCGCCGCCCGTGCCGGCCCCGGCGGCGGGCTCGTCGCCGTCCCCGGGCGTCCCGTCGCCGTCCCCGGCCACGCCGTCCCCGGTCGCCGGCTCGGCTGCGGACGCGGCGGCCGCCTCGACGTCCTCGGGGAGCGCCGGGAGGGTGAAGCGGATCGCCGTGCCCTCCTCGGTGCCCGTGTCCACCCAGACCCGACCGCCGTGGTACTCCACGATCTTCTTGACGATCGCCAGCCCGATCCCGGTGCCCGGGTACGCGTCCTTCGCGTGCAGCCGCTGGAAGATGACGAAGATCTTGTCGGCGAACTCCGGCTCGATCCCGATGCCGTTGTCCTGGCAGCTGATCTCCCACTCGTCGCCCACGAGACGGGCCGAGACGTGCACCTTCGGGGGCACGTCGGGGCGGCGGAACTTGACCGAGTTGCTGACCAGGTTGGCCAGCAGGTTCGTCAGCAGCGGCTCCTCGCCACGGATGACGGGCAGCTCGCCCCAGGTCAGCTCCGCGTCGGCGTACTGCCGGGCCGCCTCGGTCTGGCCGGCCACGTCGCCCATGATCTTGTTCATGTCGACCTCGGTGAAGCCGGTGGTGAGCCGGCCGATCCGGGAGAAGGCGAGCAGGTCGTTGATCAGACGCTGCATCCGCTGCGCGCCGTCGACCGCGAACGCGATGTACTGGTCGGCCCGCTCGTCCAACTGCCCCGCGTAGCGGCGCTGGAGGAGCTGGCAGAAGCTGGCCACCTTGCGCAGCGGCTCCTGGAGGTCGTGCGAGGCGACGTACGCGAACTGCTCCAGGTCACGGTTGGAGCGGGTGAGTTCCTCGGCCTGCTTCTGGAGCTGGCTGTTGACCCACTCGATCCGCTCCCGGGCCTCCCGTACCTCGGCCAGGTCCTTGGCGATCTTGCGCCGCATGGCGTCCACGTCCTCGGCGAGCCGGAGGAACTCGGGCGGACCGGCGCCGGCGATCCCGTGCTGGTAGTCGCCCTCGGCCACCTCGCGGACCTGGTCGGCGAGGCCGGTCAGCGGGCGGATCACCATCTTGTCCAGGGAGACCAGCAGCATGCTGCCGGCGATGATCACCACCGCGAGGGCGGCGATCAGCAGGACGACCAGCAGGTTGCTCGTCCGCAGGACGTCCTCGGCACTGCGCTGCCGGGCCTCGAAGATCTCCTGCTGGAGATGGTCGACGGCGCCGCGTACGTCGTCGAACTGCTCCCGCGCCTGGTCGGTGATGAGCGCCTGCCCCGCGGTCGTGCCGTTCTGCTGCGTCGTGGTGACCACCGGCACCGCCACCGCCTGGCGCCACGCCTCGGCCCGTTCCTCGACCAGCCGGATCTCCTGCCGAAGCTCCGGATAGTCGTCGACCAGCCGCTGCATCGAGGCGACCAGGTCCTGCTCGCGCTTCCGGCCCGCCTCGTACGGCGTCAGGTCCGCCGGGTTGCCGCTGACCGCGTAGCCGCGGACCGCCGTCTCCTGGTCCAGCAACGCGTTCAGCAGCTCCTGCGCCTGCACCCGCAGCGGGCCGGTCTTGTACAGGATCGCGTCGATGTGCGTCCGGTTCTTCGCCGCCAGCGCCACCTCGCCGCCGGCCAGCCCGATCAGCAGGACCGCGACGACGGTGAGCAGCGTGACGACCCGCCGGCGCAGGGTCCAGTCGCCGACGCGCGTCACCTGCCACCGCCCCGGCTGACCAGGAGCATGGCGACGTCGTCGGCGAACGGACCGCCGTTGAGCTGCTCGGCTCGCCCGACCAGCCAGGCCGGCAGCTCCGACAGCGGCACGGCGAGGGTCGCCGGATCGGCGAGCAGTCCGCTGAGGCCCGGCACGTCGAGGCGCTCGTCGCCCTCGCCGATCCGGCCCTCGATGAGGCCGTCGGTGTACATCAACAGGGACCAGTCATCGGTGTCGAACTCCAGGTCGTAGGCCACGGGCCGGCGGGGTCGTACGCCGAGCAGCAGGCCGCCGGGTGCCGGAACCGGCACCACCTTGCCCCCGGCGAGCAGCAGCGGCGGCGGGTGCCCGGCCAGCCGGACGGTGGCCCGGTTGGCGTCGAGGTCCAGCCGCACGGTCGCGACGGTCGCGAAGATCTCCTGGAGCCGGCGCTCGCTCATCAGCACCTGTTCAAGCGCCGGGAGCACCTCGTCGTCGGGCACACCGGCGAGGATCAGCGCCCGCCAGGCGACCCGGAGCTCGACGCCGAGGGCCGCCTCGTCCACGCCGTGCCCGCAGACGTCGCCGACGATCAGGTCGAGCCGGTCGGGCCGGGTCTGCACCACGTCGTAGAAGTCACCGCCGATCAGGGCGGCGTGCCGGCCGGGCCGGTAGAAGGTGTGCACCGCGACGACGTCGGTGGTCATCAGCGGCTGGGGCAGCAGGCCCCGTTCGAGGCGGGCGGACTCGGCCTGGCGCAACTCGACCTCGCGCAGCCGCCGGGCGTTCTCGTCGGCCCGCTTGCGCTCCACCGCGTAGCGCAGCGCCCGGGTCAGCAGCACCCCGTCGACCTGGCCCTTGACCAGGTAGTCCTGGGCGCCCTCGGCGACGGCGACGATGCCGAGGTGCTCGTCGGAGCGGCCGGTCAGCACGCAGACGGCGGCGCCACTGGCCATCTCCAGCACCTGACGCAGCCCGTCGAGGCCCTGCGCGTCGGGCAGGCCCAGGTCGAGCAGGACGCAGTCGACGCCCATCACGCGCTGCCGGGCCTCGCTGAGGCTGGTCGCCACCAGCAGGTCGATCATCGAGTTGGTCTCGGCGAGCAGCTCACCGACCAGGAAGGCGTCGCCCTCGTCGTCCTCCACCAGCAGCACCCGCAGCCGCTCGCCGGGAGGCAGGTTGGGATGACGTCCCATGCCGCCGTGCGGATACGGCACGACGGAGGAACCGGCCATGCCGGTCCCCCGGTGCGGCCGGGTCACCGCCGCGAGACGCGGGAGATCGCTGGTGATGTCGGGCTCCTTCCGAGTGCCCTGCTGATCCTGTATTAGACAACGTTCGCACACAACACGACGGGCTCCGCATGCGCGGGCATGGGTCGGATCACTGTGCGGCGAGGGGCAAAGCGGGCGTCCGCGCTCCCCCGGCCCGCACCGGGAGTCCCGCTGACGGCCGCCGGGGTGCAGGATGGTGCCCACCTGAGACCCGTCCCGAGGAGACCCCGTGGGCGCACCC
>NZ_WAAS01000210.1:0-11636 GCF_008806585.1 Micromonospora sp. AMSO12t | reverse complement strand
GGTCCGGCCGTCACCGGCCGGCCCTCGCCGCCGGGGCGGGGGCGGCGGTGCTGCCGCGTACCGTCAGCCGGGGCGGCAGCAGGGTGACCTCCGGCACCGCCTCGCCGTCGAGCTTGCGCATCAGCAGCGACACGGCCTGCGTGCCGATCTCCTCGGCGGGGACGGGCACGGCGGTGAGCATCGGGCTGGCCTGCTCGGCGAAGCGGTCGGGGCAGACGGCGACCACCGACACGTCCTGCGGCACCCGCCGGCCCAGCGCGGGCAACGTGGCCAGCACCGGGTCCACGGCGGCCTCGTTCTGCACGATCAGCCCCGACACGTCAGGGTGGCGTTCCAGCAGGTCGGCGAGGGTGCGGCGCACGGCCGCCGCCCCCTCCTCGCAGGGCAGCGCCACCGCGTCGACGCCGTGCACGGCGGCGGCCTCGACCACGCCGGCGCGGGTGCGGTGCGCGAAGCCCGTGCCCCGGTCGTAGACGGCGGCGGGCGCGCCGAGCAGCGCCACGCGCCGGTGCCCCAGCCCGGCCAGGTGCGCGACGCAGGCCCACCCGGCCCGGTGGAAGTCCAGGTCCACACAGGTCAGGCCGGTGGCGTCGGCGGGCAGGCCGATGAGCACGCTGGGCCGGGCCAGCGCCCGCAGCAGCGGCACCCGCGGGTCGTCCAGCTCCACGTCCATCACCAGGACGCCGTCGACCAGGGCGGTGGCGGCGACGCGCCGCAGGCCGGCGGGCCCCTCGTCGGAGGTGACCAGCAGCACGTCGTGGTCGAAACGGCGGGCGGTGGTGACCACGGCCATGGCGAACTGCATCACCACGGGCACCTGCATCCCCGCGCGCAGCGGCAGGACCAGCGCGATCACGTTGGCCCGCCGGCTGGCCAGGGCCCGCGCCCCGGCGTGCGGGTGGTAGCCGAGCAACCGGATGCTGGCCAGCACCCGGTTGCGGGTCACCTCGGAGATGACGCGCTTGCCGCTGAGCACGTACGACACGGTGCTCACCGCGACCCCGGCGTGCCGGGCGACGTCGGCGATGGTGGGCTGCCCGGGCGACGGGCGCCCCCGCGCCCCGCTCACCGCGCCCGCCCCGACGCCGGCACGGCCGCCCGGCCGTCGCCCGCCGCCTCGTCGCCGCGTACGGCGAGGGTGCCGACCAGCCGCACGTCGCGCGCGGAGCGCCCGACGAGGACGGTGTGGGTGGCGTCCTCCACCACCCGCCGGCCCCGGGTCTCGTCCCACCAGCTCAGCTCGGCGGTACGCAGCCGCAGCCGGACCACCTGCCGCTGCCCCGGCGCGAGGCTGATCCGGGCGAAGTCGCGCAGCTGGCGCAGCGGCTGCTTGACGCGGGAGCGGCGCTGGCGCGTGTAGAGCTGCACGACCTCCTCGCCGGGGCGGTCGCCGGCGTTGGTGACCTCGACGCTCACCTCGACCTCCTCGCCGGCGGTGGCCTCGTCGACGCTCAACCGCAGGCCGGCGTACTCGAAGCGGGTGTAGCTGAGCCCGTGGCCGAACGGGTACAGCGGGTCGCCCCGGTGGTACAGGTAGGTGGCGTCGGAGCCGATCACGTCGTAGTCGAGCAGGTCGGGCAGTTCGGCGGCGTCGGCGTACCAGGTCTGGGTGAGCCGGCCGCCGGGCTCGGCGTCGCCCAGCAGCACGTCGCCCAGGGCGGTGCCGTGCTCCTGGCCGCCGTGCGCCGACCAGAGCACCGCCGGCAGGTGCCTCTCGGCCCAGCCGACGGCGTACGGGTAGCTGCTGGTCACCACCAGCACCGTGCGCGGGTTGGCGGCGTGCACCGCCCGCAGCAGCGTCTCCTGGCCGGTGGGCAGGGCCAGGTCGACGCGGTCCTCGGTCTCCCGGCCGTTGACCATCGGGTGGTTGCCCAGCGCCACCACCGCCACGTCGGCTTCGGCGGCCAGGGCGGCGGCCTCGGCGGCCCCGTCGGCCAGCAGCTCCACCGTGAAGCGGGTCGCGTCGCCCGGGGTCGGGGCGTCGGCGCGCAGCCGCCCGTCCGCGTCGACGGCGACGTACCGGTCGGTGGCGAGGTGGTGCAGCAGCGCCGTGCCGTCGGGGCCGTCGTGGAAGCGGAAGGTCTCGCGTACGACCCAGCCGCCCGGTCCCGGTCGGTCGTTGGCGAGTGCGCCGGCCTCGTCGGCTCCGACGTGCCGGCCGTTGCCCGCGGCGCGCAGCGCCACCACGTCGCGTCCCCAGTCGAAGACGTCGAACCCGGTGGCGTCGGCGCCGACGGTCAGCGGGCCGCCGTCGGGGCTGTCCGGGCAGCCGACGTAGCGCCCGCCGACGCGCAGCGCGATCCGGTCGGTGCCGGGGTGGGTGGTGACAGTGGACAGTCGCTCGGCCAGGCCCTGGTACGCGGTCACCGCGTACGGCAGGGTGCCGCTGTACCAGTCCTCGTGAACGGCGTCGGCCAGCGGGCCGAGCACGGCCACCCGCAGGCCCGCGTCGGTCAGCGGGAGCAGCCCGTCGTTGCGCAGCAGCACGATCGACTGGCGGGCGGCCTCGCGGGCCAGGTCCCGGTGCGCGGGGCGGTCGACGGCGTCCGGCGCGACGCCGGCGAAGGGGTCGTCGCGCGGCGGGTCCAGATCGCCGAGGCGGACCCGGACGGCGAGGATCCGCCGGACGGCGCGGTCCACGTCGGACCCGGTGATCAGCCCCCGGTCGAGCGCCTCGGTCAGTCGCGCGACGGTCGGGGCGCTGTCGGCGTCGTCCTCGGTGAAGCTGTCGATCCCGGCGCGCAGGGCGGCGGCGAAGCCGCTGACGTGGTCGGGCAGGTGGCCCTGCACCCCGGCGATGTTGGTCACCGCGCCGGCGTCCCCGACGATCAGCAGTTCCTCGGGCGTCCAGCGGCGCAGTTCGTTCTCGATGAGCGGGCTCAGGTGCGCGGGCACCCCGTTGACCAGGTTGTAGGAGGCCATCACGGCGACGGCCGCGCCGGCGGCGAGGGGGGCGCGGAAGGCGGGCAGCTCGTACTCGTGCAGCACCCGGGGGGACAGGTCGCTGGAGGTGGTGGCCCGGTCGGTCTCGTTGTTGTAGGCGAGGAAGTGCTTGACCGTCGGCGCCGTACGCAGCCGCTGCGGGTGGTCGCCGCGCAGTCCCTGGGCGTACGCGGTGGCGAGCCGCCCGGTCAGCCACGGGTCCTCGGACCAGCCTTCCTCGTTGCGTCCCCAGCGGGGGTCGCGCAGCGGGTTGACCACCGGCGCCCAGACGTTGAGGCCGACCCGCTCGGGGTCGGCGTGGTGCTTGGCGCGCACCTCGTCGCCGACGGCGGCGCCGACGGCCCGGACCAGCTCGGGGTTCCAGCTGCTGGCAAGCCCGACCGCCTGCGGGAAGACGGTGGCCTTGCCGAGCCAGGCCACCCCGTGCAGCGCCTCGGTGCCGGTGCGGAAGGAGGGTAGGCCGAGGCGGGGCACGGGCGCCTGCCACTGGTGCAGCAGGCCGAGCTTCTCCGGCAGGGTGAGCCGGTCCAGCAGGTCGTCGACGATGGCCTGCGGGGAGGGGGCGGGGTGGTCGGTCATGGTCGGGTCGCCTTCCGTGGGTCCGCGTCACGACCGTGTCGAAGCGCTTCGACGAACGGTGGCGCGAGCGGCGTCGCGGTGGGGGTGGCGGCCGCCGGCCCGGAAGCGTTGAAGCGCTTCGACGACTGCGCGAGACATGCCGCCCCGGGTGCCCGAGCCACAGGGCGGCGGTTCGAGGTTGGCACCCCGCGCCGGTCCGGTCAAGGCCCGCTGGCCCCGGGGGTCACGCCGCGGGGAGCCGACCCGACTCGACGGCGGCGAGCGAGGCGGTGGCGCCACCGAGCGCGGTGGCCGCCGAGTCCAGGGTGGAGGCGTCCAGCAGGCAGCCGCCGGCCTGCGGAGCGTGGGTCCGCGCGGCGAACTCCGTGCGGGCCGCCGGCAGCAGCCACGGGGCCAGGGTCGCGAGGTGTCCGCCGACCACCACGGCCTGCGGGTTGAGCAGGTTGGCCAGGACGGAAGCGGCGTGCCCGAGCCGGCAGCCGACGTCGGCCAGTCCGGCCAGGACGCCGGGGTCGCCCTGGCGGGCCAGCGCCTGGATCCGTTCGATCTCCGGCAGGAAGTCGGTGACCGGCCCGTCCTGCTGGGTGTCGGGCAGCAGGCGGCCGACCACCGCCGGCAGCCCGGCGTACGCGGCCAGGCAGCCGCGCCGCCCGCACCCGCAGGCGGGACCGGCCGGGTCGAGCGTCAGGTGCCCGATCTCGCCCGCGAATCCCCGTCCGCCGCGCAGCAGCCGGCCGCCGGCGACGATCCCCGCGCCGACGGAGGCCCCGCCGGTGAGGTGGACCAGGTGGGCGGCCCCGGCGTACGCGCCGTGGCGGTGCTCGGCGAGGACGGCGAGGTTGGCGTCGGTGTCGACGTCGATGGTGAGACCGGGCTCGCGCAGTGCGGCGCGCAGGTCGGCGGCGAGGGGCACGTCCCGCCAGCCGAGCGCGGTGGCCCGGGGAACGGCGCCGTCGGCGTCGACGAGGCCGGGCACGCCCACGGTCAGGCCGAGCACGCGGCGGTCCTGCCCGGTCAGCCGGGTGATCGCCCGCCGGGCCAGGGCCGCCAGCGCGCGGACCGTCTCGGCGGGGGAGGACGTCGGCGCGGCGAAGGCACGCCGCCAGGTGAGCAGCCGGGCGCCGGCCAGGTCGACGGCCACCACCACCAGTTCGTCGGCGGCGATCTGCATGCCCAGGGCCGCGTACGGGGCGCCGTCGAGGACGAGCATGGTCGCGGGGCGTCCGACCCGGTTCTCGGTCAGCCCGGTCTCGCGCAGCAGCCGCCGTTCGATCAGCTCGCCGACCAGGCTGGACACGGTGGCCTTGTTCAGGCCGGTGTGCGCCGCGATGTCAGCCCGGGAGCAGGGGGCGTGGCGGCGGACGTGCCGCAGCACGACGGCCCGGTTGGCCGTACGGACGTCGCCGAGGTCGCTCGGCCGCGGTTCGCTGTGGCTGCTGATCACGATCTGTCCGCTCCCTGGGCGACGGTGCGCGATCCCGGTGGTGCCGCGCGCCCCATCATCGCGTACGTGGCGGGTGCCGCTGTCTTGTGGGACGGATCACCGTCGATTAGTTTGTTTGGCTAGAACCCCAACTAATTCTAGCCGGACACGAACGGTCCGCGAAACCGTTATCCGATGACGAAGGGAGTGCGCCGTGAAGCCGTCCCTGCCGGGCGTATCCACCGACCGACGGTCCCTGCTGCGCCTGCTCGGCCTCGGCGCCGCCACGACGATGGGCGGCGCCACCCTGGCCGGTTGCAGCAAGGAGGCCGGGAGCAAGGGCAGCGCCACGAAGGGCGACGCCATCCGGTCGGTGCTGCCCGCCCACAAGCCGGCCGAGTTGCTCAAGCCCGACATCGTCGGGGAAGGGCCGATCCCCGACGGCTACCTCAGCTACCCCCGCAGCCTGGTCGACGCCGTCACCGAGCAGCCCGGCCGGGGCGGCCCGGCGATCCGCAGCATGAGCCCGTGGTGGGGGCCCACCCCGCCGACGCTGGGCCGCAACTCCTACCTGGCGGCGGTCAACGCCAAGCTGGGCGTGGATCTGGACCCGAGCCTGCAGGACGGCACGACCTACGCCGACAAGCTCAACGCGATGCTCGGCGCCCGCGACGTGCCCGACCTGCTCATGGTCCCCAACTGGGAGGTCGACAAGGTCGCCCGGTTCTCCGACGCCGTCAAGGCGCTGTTCGAGGACCTCACCGACCACCTCAAGGGCGACAGCGCCGCGAAGTACCCGTACCTCGCCGCGCTGCCCACCGGCGCGTGGGAGTACTCGGTCTGGGCCGGCCGGCTCTACGCCGTGCCGTACCCCACCGACGGGGTGTTCGCGTGGGCGCTGTTCCACCGCAAGGACCTGCTCGACAAGGCCGGCCTGACCGCGCCCACCTCGCCGGAGGAGCTGCACGAGCTGGGCAGGAAGCTCACCGACCCGGGCAAGGGGGTGTGGGCGTTCGGCAGCATCTTCGACATGGTGCAGCAGTTCTTCGGCTGCCAGCAGACCTGGCGCAAGAAGGCCGACGGCGGCCTGGAGCACAAGTTCGAGAACCCGGGCTTCCGCGCGGCCCTGGAGTTCACCGCGAAGCTCTTCGCCGAGGGGCTGGTGCACCCCGACACGGTGGCCAGCAAGGGCGCCGACGAGAAGCAGCTCTTCAAGGCCGGCAAGATCATGATATTCCAGGACGGGCTCGGCGCGTGGCAGGGCCTGCAGGGCGAGCAGTCCAAGATCCTGCCGAGCTTCGACATGCAGCCGCTGCCGGTGTTCGGCGCGGCCGGCGCTCAGCCGGTCATCTGGGGCAGCGAGAAGCCGATCTTCTTCACCTTCGTGAAGAAGGGCGTCGGCGCGGAGCGCGTCGACGAGCTGCTGCGGGTGCTCAACTGGTGCGCCGCGCCGTTCGGCAGCCGCGAGTTCGAGCTGCGCGAGTACGGCGTGGAGGGCAAGCACTTCACCCGGGGCCCCGACGGCAGCCCGCTGCCCAGCGACCTCGGCCGCAAGGAGCTGGGCGGCCAGTACAACTTCTGCCGGGTCGCGGTGAAGGTGAAGAGCAGCGACACGCCGAACTACGTCCAGCAGTACCTGGACTACTACAAGAAGAACATCGGCCTGCTGGAGAAGGACCTGTTCGCCGGGATCAAGCTGGAGCTGCCGGCCAACTGGTCGAAGATCATCCAGCCGACGGAGGACAAGATCCGCGACATCCTGCGCGGCCGTCGCCCGATCAGCGACCTCGACCAGGTGACGAAGGAGTTCCTCGCCTCCGGCGGTGAGGAGGGGCGCGCGTTCCACGAGAAGGCGCTCGCCGACAACGGCCGATGAGCGGCCCGGGCACCGCCGGCGCGGTCGACGCGCCAGCGGACCACCGCCCGGCCCGGCCCGGCCGTCGGGGCCGGGCCGCCGGTCGTACGCCGCCCGTCCGGCCCCGGCGTACCCTGCGGGACCGGCTGCGCCGGGACTGGCCGCTGCTGGCCATGACAGCGCCCGCCGCGTGCCTGTTGCTGGTCTTCCACTACCTGCCGACGCTGGGCAACGTCATCGCCTTCCAGGACTACAACCCGTTCGTCGGCGACGACCCGCTCGAGGCGTTCCTCTACAGCGAGTGGATCGGCTTCGGCAACTTCGAGGCGCTGTTCGTCGACCCGCTGTTCTGGGACGCGGTCCGCAACACCCTGACCATCACCGCGTTCCAGCTCGTCTTCTTCTTCCCGCTGCCGATCATGTTGGCGATCCTGCTCAACAGCCTGGTCTCCGGCCGGGTGCGGGGCTTCGTGCAGAGCGTCGTCTACCTGCCGCACTTCTTCAGCTGGGTGCTGGTGGTCACGTTCTTCGTGCAGATGCTCGGCGGGGCCGGCCTGCTGGCCCAGGAGATGCGCGAGGCCGGCATGCAGCCCTGGGACGTGATGACCAACCCGGACACCTTCATCGTCCTGGTCACCGCCGAGTCGGTGTGGAAGGACGTCGGCTGGGGCGCGATCGTCTTCCTGGCCGCGCTGTCCGCGATCGACCCCAATCTGTACGAGGCGGCGGCCGCCGACGGGGCCGGCCGGTGGCGGCGGCTGTGGCACATCACCCTGCCGGGCCTGCGCCCGGTGATCGTGCTGCTGCTCATCATGCGGCTGGGCGACGCGCTGTCGGTCGGCTTCGAGCAGTTCATCCTGCAACGCGAGGCGGTCGGTCGGGAGGCCGCCGAGGTGCTGGACACATTCGTCTACTACCAGGCCATCAGCACCCAGCAGTGGGGTCTCGGCGCCGCCGCCGGCCTGTTCAAGGCAGTGGTGGGGCTGGTCCTCATCCTCGCCGCCAACAAGGTGGCGCACCGCTTCGGCGAGCAGGGGGTGTACGCAAGATCATGACCGCACAGCTCAGTGGCGTCGGCCCCGTGTCGGCGCGCCCGACACCCGATCCCCTGCCCAGGCGGCGGCGGTCCCAGCGACCCGCCTGGGAGGAACCGCCCACGCCGCTGGGCACGCTGGCCAAGGGAGCGGTGCTCACGGCGCTCGTCGCGGCCGTGCTCGTGCCCATGTGGGCGGTGCTGGTGACCAGCCTCGCCTCGCGCAGCACGATCGACGAGGCCGGCGGGATGGTGATGGTGCCCCGCGAGATCGACCCGTCGGCGTACATCACCATCTTCAGCGGCGGGCAGATCACCCAGGCCGTGTGGATCAGTACGCTGGTCACCGTCCTCGGTACGACCGTGAGCCTGGTGCTCACCGTCCTCGCCGCGTACGGGCTGTCCCGGCCCGGGTCGGTGGGGCACCGGGGGTTGCTCTTCTTCTTCCTGCTGACCTTCCTGATCTTTCCCGGCCTGGTGCCCAGCTACCTCGTGGTCACCGGCCTGGGGCTCAAGGACAGCATCTGGTCGCTGATCCTGCCCAGCGCGATCAGCGTGTTCAACCTGGTGGTGATCCGGGCGTTCTTCATGAACGTCCCCGGTGAGCTGCTCGACAGCGCCCGCATCGACGGCGCGGGGGAGTTCCGCATCCTGTGGCGCATCGTGCTGCCGCTGTCCAGGGCGGTGATCGCCGTCGTCGGTCTCTTCTACGCCGTCGGCTACTGGAACGCCTACTTCAACGCGGTGCTCTACATCGACGACAACGACAAGTTCCCGATCCAGCGGGTGTTGCAGAGCTACATCCTCGCCGGCCAGTCGCCGAACGTGTCCGGGGCGGCGGTGAGCCTGCCGGGCATCAGCGCGTACCCGCCGACCCTGGCGGTGAAGATGGCGGTGGTGATGGTGACCGTCGTGCCGGCGGTGATCGTCTACCCGTTCGTGCAGCGGCACTTCACCAAGGGTGTGATCACCGGCGCGGTGAAGGGCTGACCGGGCCCGCGCGGCGCCCGACCCCTGACGGGTCGGGCGCCGCTCGCCGTCACGCCGGGTCGGGGAACCATCCGTCGAAGGGCGCCGGGGTGACCGGCTCGCCGTTGAGCAGCAGCCGGGCCGGCAGGTCCGCGCCGGCGACGCTGACGTGCGCCACCCGCAGCGGGCCGTCGGTGTCCACGCGCAGGGTGTCGCCGTCGCGTACGGCCGTCACGACCGTGTCGCCGTCGCCGTCGTGCAGCACCGTACGGGCGTCGACCGCGCCCCAGCTCACCAGCGTGACGTCGGCGAACGGCCCGTCGCCGACCGTGTCGCCCGGCGCCACGACCGGGACGAGCGCGCCGTGCCGGACGTAGAGCGGCGACCGGTGCAGCGGCACGGTGACCCGCAGGCGTTGCCCGCCGCGGTGCCGCTCGCCGGTGGCAGCGTCGACCCAGTCGTCGCCGACGGGCAGGTAGACGTCGCGCCGCCCGGACGGGTCCGTGACGGGGGCGACCAGCAGGTCGGTGCCGAGGCGGTACTGCAGGTCCGTCGTCCACGCGGTCGGGTCGTCGGGGGTGTCCACCAGCAGCGCGCGCATCATCGGCGTGCCGTCGGCGGCCGACCGTACCGCCGCGGACCACAGGTAGGGCATCAGCCGGTAGCGCAGCCGCAGGGCGGCCACCGCGTCGCGTTCGGTCTCGGCGGGGAAGTCCCACGGCAGCCGGCTGGTGGTGCCGTGCAGGCGGACCAGCGGCGACAACGCGCCGAACTGGGTCCACCGGACGTACAGCTCGGGCGTCGGGGTGCCGTGGAAGCCGCCGGTGTCGTGACTCCAGAACGGCACGCCGGAGAGCCCGTGCGACAGCCCGCCGCGCAGGGTGCTGGCCAGCCCCGGCCAGGTGGCGTTGACGTCGCCGCTCCACTGTGCGCTGTGCCGCTGCCCGCCCAGGTACGACGAGCGGGCCCACACCGTGCGGTGCCCGGTCACTTCCTCGGTCACCTGCGCGACCACGTCGTTGAACAGCAGCGCGTACACGTTGTGCAGTTCGACGCCGGTCATCCCGTTGTGGGCGACGGCGTCGACGGGCACGCCCTCGGCGAAGTCGGTCTTGAAGACCGCCACCCCCTGCACCAGCAGGGGCCGCAGCAGCCCGGTGAACCATTCGACGGCGGCCGGGTTGGTGAGGTCCACGATGGCGCTCGCCGGGTGGCTGCCGTGCCAGACGTCGGCGACGTACGGGCTGCCGTCGGCGTGGCGCAGGAAGTAGCCGGCCTCGGCCGCCGCGGCGTAGAGCGGGCTGTCGGTCATCAGGTACGGGTTCATCCAGAGGCAGACCCGGAAGCCCTGCCGCGCGAGGCTCCGCAGCATCGCCGTCGGGTCGGGGAACGCCTCGGCGTCCCACTGCAGGTCCGACCAGCGGCCGGCGACCTGCCAGTAGCAGTCCAGGTGCAGCACGTCGCAGGGGATGCCGCGTTCGCGCAGCAGGCGGGCGCGCTCGAGTACCCGCTCCTGCGAGTCGGGGAAAAAGCCGGAGGAGACCCAGGCGCCGAACGCCCACTTCGGCGGCAGGTACGGACGGCCGGTGAGCCGGTCGAAGCGGTCGAGCACCTGCGCCGGGGTCGGGCCGGCCAGCACGTAGTAGTCGAGCAGGTCGTCGGGGACCAGGATCTGCACGCTGCTGTGGGTGGACTGGCAGACGTCGAACTGCACCGGCAGCCCGCTGTCGACCAGCACCCCGTAGCCCCGGTCCGACAGGTAGAACGGCACGTTCTTGTGGGAGCGGTCCGACTCGCCGCCGAAGGCGTCGAAGTTCCACATCAGCGGCCGCTGGCCCCGCTTGTCCAGGGGGGTGAACTTCTCGCCGAAGCCGACGAAGCGTTCGTCGCCGGGCGCGACGAAGCTCTCGTGCCAGGCGACGGGCGCGCCGTCGACGGTGGAGCGGCCGAACGGCAGGGTGCGCCGCCGGCCGCTGATGTCGCGGGTGCCCGGGTCCTGCTCGAGCAGCAGCCGCCCGTCGGCGCCGAGGAAGCGCAGGTGCCACGGATCCAGGCGGATCTCGGCGACCACGGCGCCGGTGTCGACCCGGACGCGGGCCTCGTCGACGGTGACGGTGGCCGGGTGGGTGCCGGGGTGCACCAGCGGCAGCGCCCGCGCGGAGCGGCTGCGGGCCTGCGGATCGTCGGACAGGCGTACCCGGATCACCCCCTCGCCGGCGGCGTCGACGCGCACCACCATGCTCGCGCCGTCGGAGAGGGCGGCCTTGAACGTCACCCCGTGCGCGTCGGTCGCGACGACCTCGGCCCGACCGACGACGGCGGCCGCGTCCTCGCCGGGGCCGCGCACCGGCAGGTCGGGTGGGTCGGCCACGAAGGTCTCGTACGGGACCAACGGCGGTCGGTAGGGCATCGGCGTCTCCTCCAGGATGGTTCCGGCGGTCCCGTCAGTTTCTTTGGCTCCTCAACTAACTGTCAACGAAAACCTGCACCGGATCGGCGAAGCATCGGCGTTGACAGGCGCAAACGTCGTCAATATTTTGGACGCTTCCCCAACAAACTGGCGGTGAGCGATGTGGGGTGACGGTGCGGGGCTGCGCTACGGCGGCGACTACAACCCCGAACAGTGGCCGGCCGAGGTGTGGCGCGAGGACGTCGCCCTCATGCGCCGCGCCCGGGTCAACCTGGTCACCGTCGGCGTGTTCGCCTGGTCGCGACTCGAACCGGAGCCCGGCCGGTACACCTTCGACTGGCTGGACCAGGTGCTGGACCTGCTGCACGACAACGGCATCTCCGTCGCCCTCGCCACCCCGACCGCGTCGCCCCCGCCCTGGTTC
>NZ_WAAS01000209.1:0-11679 GCF_008806585.1 Micromonospora sp. AMSO12t | reverse complement strand
GCTTCCGCCGCCGCTCCCGCCGCTCGCGGCGTCGTCGCCGGCGAGTCGGGCGTACGCGGCCGGAACGAGCAGGCCGCCACCGAGGAGGACCGCCACGACGGCGAGCACCAGGGTCACGCGGGATCGCATGAGTGGGTGAGCTCCAGATGTCAGGCCGGGGGGACCGGCTGGTTGTCGGACGGATCGGCGGCTGGCCGAGGGCCGGGGGATCCGCCCTCCGTGTTTCTCGGGCGATCGTCGGCAGCCGATCGGTGTGACGGGGGAAGTCTACGTGCGGATCGGCGGCGCGCCAGGACCCGACACCTGGCAACTTGCCATGTAGGCGGGATATCGAGCCGCTATGCGGCTGTTGAGAGGATTCACCTTCCCATAGTGACCCAAGTCATAGTTTGCCCGGCTGCCGGAGTCCCCGCCCCGTGCCGAAACTGTCTCCGGAAACCTGTTACACCCTCTGGTGTCCCGAGAGGCGAGCTGTAACACTTGACCTCATGTATGGCAACGACTTCTCCGCCGAGGACGCACCCGGCGGTGGCCTGCTCGGCGAGGTCGAGGCGGCGGAGGCGGCCCTGCGGGAGGCCGCCGCACGTGGCCGTCGGGGCGGCGCCCCCGGCGCGGACGAGGACCTCGAGGCGTACTTCGCCGAGGTCATCGACGCCGACCAGAAGATCGAGCCGCGCGACTGGATGCCCGAGGCGTACCGCAAGACGCTGATCCGGCAGATCGCGCAGCACGCGCACTCCGAGATCATCGGAATGCAGCCGGAGGGCAACTGGATCAGCCGCGCCCCCTCGCTCAAGCGCAAGGCGATCCTGCTGGCCAAGGTGCAGGACGAGGCCGGCCACGGCCTCTACCTCTACGCCGCCGCCGAGACCCTCGGGATCAGCCGGGACGAGCTGGTCGAGCTGCTGCTCAACGGCCGGCAGAAGTACAGCTCGATCTTCAACTACCCCACCCTGACCTGGGCCGACGTGGGCGCCATCGGCTGGCTGGTGGACGGCGCCGCCATCGTCAACCAGGTCCCGCTCTGCCGCTGCTCCTACGGGCCGTACGCGCGGGCGATGATCCGGGTCTGCAAGGAGGAGTCGTTCCACCAGCGGCAGGGCTACGAGATCCTGCACACGCTCGCGCACGGCACCCCGGCGCAGAAGGCGATGGCGCAGGACGCCCTCGACCGCTGGTGGTACCCGTCCCTGGCGATGTTCGGCCCGCCGGACACCGACTCCACCCACTCGGCGCAGTCCATGGCCTGGAAGATCAAGCGCTTCTCCAACGACGAGCTGCGCCAGCGCTTCGTGGACATGTGCGTGCAGCAGGCGGAGATCCTCGGCCTGACGATCCCGGATCCCGACCTGCGCTGGAACGAGTCCCGGCAGTCGTACGACTTCACCCAGCCCGACTACGACGAGCTGATGCGGGTGATCAAGGGCAACGGCCCGTGCAACCGGCAGCGGATGGAGCACCGGCGCCGCGCCCACGACGACGGCGCGTGGGTGCGGGAGGCCGCCGCGGCGTACGCCGCCAAGCGGGTGGAGCAGAAGGAGAAGGTAGCGGCGTGAGCGAGCGTAGCGAGCGGACGGACCAGCGCGGCGTGAGCGGTCCTTCGCCCCTGTGGGAGGTCTTCGTGCGGGCGCGGCGCGGGTTGTCGCACACCCACGTCGGCAGCCTGCACGCCCCCGACGCCGAGCTGGCCCTGCGCAACGCGCGGGACCTCTACACCCGCCGCCAGGAGGGCGTCTCCATCTGGGTGGTGCCGGCGGGCGCGATCACCGCGTCCAGCCCCGACGAGAAGGACGCCTTCTTCGACCCGGCGGCCGACAAGGTCTACCGGCATCCCACCTTCTACGACGTGCCGGACGGAGTGGCCCACCTGTGAGCGAGCGCAGCGAGCGCACCATTCGGCTCAGCACCGGGGCGCGTCGCGCCGCCGCCGAGCGGAGCGAGGTGGCGGCGTGAACGGCCCCTTCGACTTCGCCCTCGCCCTCGGCGACGACGCGCTCGTCGCGGCGCAGCGGCTGGCCGAGTGGACCACCCGCGCGCCGGAGATGGAGGAGGACATCGCGCTGGCCAACATCGCCCTCGACCAGCTCGGCGCGGCCCGGCTCCTGCTGTCGTACGCGGGCGAGGTGGAGAGCGCCGGCCGGGACGAGGACGCGCTGGCGTTCCTCCGCGACGACCGGGAGTTCCGCAACTGCCTGCTCGTGGAGCTGCCCAACGGCGACTTCGCGGTCACCATGGCGAAGCTGCTCTTCCTGGCGGCCTACCAGCTTCCGCTCTACACCGCGCTGGCCGGCTGCGCCGACGAGCGGCTGGCCGCGATCGGGGCCAAGGCCCGCAAGGAGTCGGCCTACCACCTCGACCACGCCTCGACGTGGGTGCGGCGGCTCGGCGACGGCACCGAGGAGTCGCACCGGCGCATGCAGGCGGCGGTCGACCAGGTCTGGCCGTACGTGCACGAGCTGTTCGCCCCCGACCCGGCGGCGCCGGTAGACCCGGCCACCCTGCGGGCCGACTTCGACGCCACCGTCGGTGCCGTGCTGGACGAGGCCACGCTGACCCGGCCGGAGTCCGGCTGGGCGCCGGGCGGCGGGCGGGACGGCGTGCACACCGAGCACCTGTCCTTCCTGCTCGCCGAGATGCAGGTGCTGCACCGCGCCCACCCCGGAGCGCACTGGTGAGCGCGAGGAGTGCAGCGCAGCGGAGCCCCGCAGTCGCGAACGGAAGGCGGCACTGGTGACTCCGCGGGAGGCCGTGGCGGCGGTGGTGGACCCGGAGATCCGGGTGGTCACCATCGACGACCTCGGCATCCTGCGGGCGGTCGACGAGGACCCGGCGACCGGCCGGGTGGTCGTGACCATCACCCCCACCTACACCGGCTGCCCGGCGATGGACGTGATCCGCGCCGACATCCGGCGGGCGCTGGCCGCCGCCGGGCGTCCCGAGGCCGACGTGCGGACCGTCTACAGCCCGGCGTGGAGCACCGACTGGATTTCCGACGCCGGCCGGGCCAAGCTCGCCGCCGCCGGCATCGCCCCGCCGTCGCCCGTACGCGCCGACAACGTGGTGCCGCTGACCCTCGCCGTCCGCTGCCCGCGCTGCGGCTCGCCCGAGACCGAGCAGGTCAGCCGCTTCGGCTCGACCGCGTGCAAGGCGCTCTGGCGCTGCCGTTCCTGCCGTGAACCCTTCGACCACCTGAAGGCGCTGTGACTGTCACCATCACCCGCCCGGTCCGTCGCCGGCCGGTCTTCCACCCGCTGTCCGTCGCCGCCGTCGACCGGCTCACCGACGACGCCGTGGCGGTCACCTTCGCCGTGCCGGCGGAGCTGCGCGAGACGTTCGCGTTCTCCGCCGGCCAGCACCTCACCGTCCGCCGCCCCGGCGCCGCCGGCGAGGACGTGCGGCGGTCGTACTCCATCTGCTCCACGCCCGACGACCTGGCCCGGCACGGCCGGCTGCGGATCGGCGTGCGGGAGATCCCCGGCGGCGCGTTCTCCGCCTTCGCCTGCGGCGCGCTGCGCGGCGGCGACACGATCGAGGTGCTGCCGCCGCTCGGGCACTTCACCACGGCCCTCGCGCCGGACCGGGCCCGCCACTACGGCGCGGTGGTCGCCGGCTCGGGCATCACCCCGGTGCTCGCGCTGGTCGCGACGGCGCTCGCCGTCGAGCCGGCCAGCACGTTCACGCTGGTGTACGGCAACCGCACGGCGAACACGGTGATGTTCGCCGAGGAGTTGGCCGACCTGAAGGACCGGTGGCCCACCCGGCTGCACCTGGTGCACGTGCTCTCCCGGGAACAGGGCGAGTCGGCGCTGCTCTCCGGCCGGATCGATGCCGACCGGCTGGGCCGGCTGCTGGACACCGTCGTGCCCGGCGACACCGTCGACGAGTGGTTCCTCTGTGGCCCGTACGACATGGTGGTGGACGCCCGGGAGGTGCTCGCCGCGCGCGGCGTGCCGGAGTCGGCGGTGCACACGGAGCTGTTCCACGTTGCCGAGGCCCCGGCCCCGCCGCGACGCCCGGCCGACGAGCCGGGGGGCGGCGCCGAGGTGACCATCCTGCTGGACGGCCGGTCGTCGCGTTTCACGATGCGGCGCGACGAGCGGGTGCTGGACGCTGCGCTGAAGGTGCGCGGCGAGCTGCCCTACGCCTGCAAGGGCGGGGTCTGCTCGACCTGCAAGGCCAAGGTGGTCGACGGCGCGGTCACGATGGCCCGCAACTACGCGCTGGAGCCGGACGAGGTGGCCGCCGGCTACGTCCTCACCTGCCAGTCCAGCCCGACGACCGACCGGCTCACGGTGGACTACGACGCCTGACCGGTCCGCCCGCCGCTCGGCGGGCGCAGCCGGGTCGGCGGGTCGGCGCAGGCACCGCGTCGCACCCGCCGACCCCCTTGCGTGCGGTCAGCTCGGGGCCTTGACCTGGCCGTCGTAGGCGATACTGCGCCACAGGTCGAACTGGCGGTCGTTGCCGACCAGCGGGTTGCCGGCCAGCGCGACGGCGGCGTGCACCTCCTCGTCGTTGCGGAGCTGGCGGAAGTAGCCGGGTCCGACGAGGGCGATGCCGCGGCCGGGTGACTGGATGAGCTTCATGTCGTTCTCCGTGAGGTCGAGGGGTGGGTTGCCGGCGAGCTGGCGGGCCACGTCGGCGCGCATCGAGTCCAGGTCGACGAACGACGGGTCGATCTTGCCGCTGGTGCTGGTCTCCCGGTGGCCCCGGGCGTGGCTGGCGTCGCGGCCGAGCCGCCGCAGCACGGCGGCGGTGGCGAGCACCGAGGCGCTGTACTGGGCGCCGGTCATGGCCTGGTTGACCCCGTTGTAGTCGATCTCCCAGCCGACCATCAGGGTGTTGCCGTCGCCGGCCGGGATGGGGCCGCTGCCGCGGCTGACGCCGGCGTGGTTGGCCCGCCCGCCGGAGATGACGTGGAAGACGCCGTGGTGGTCGACCAGGGCCTGGCAGAGCGGGCCGGGCAGGTCGGAGCGGCCGTTGATGCAGATGTTCAGGGCGGGGTGCGGGTTGCCGGCGCTGGAGGTGGCGGCGGTGTGGTGCCAGAGCACGCCGATCGGATTGAACGAGCTGCCGGAGACCCGGCCGAGCCAGTTGCCGTGCTCCACCACCGTGACGCCGGCGGCGCGGAGCACGTCGGCGAGCCAGGGGATGGTCGCCATCAGGTTGCCATCAGGTCGGCGAGGCGACGTAGGGGAGGACGGGTGGGGGAAGACGTCTTCACGATCATTCACGAATGTTAATGGTTCGATGGGTGCGTCGGGAGGGCCTGATCGCGGCGGTCGAGCGGGGCGGTGCGGCGACCGCCCAACATCTATATTCCAGTCCGTCACCGACAGGTGACGCGGCCGACCGTGCGCCCCGGGCGGACTGGCGGGTCGAGCCGGCCGGTGCCGGAGCGCGGGTGGCCGGCCGCCGTGCCCGAGGAACGGAGAGTCGATGGATCAGCAGGTACGACGACGGCGAAGAGCCCTCGTCATCGGTGTCGCCGCCGCGTTGACGGCAGGGGCCGTCGCAGGTGCGCCGGCCCGGGCGGTAAGCGGGGGCAGCCCGGTCACGGACAGCGCGTACGCCTTCGCGGCGAAGGTCACCTTCGGTGAGATGGGCGCCTGCTCCGGGGCGTTGGTCGCGCCCCAGTGGGTGTTGACGGCCCACTCATGCCTTCCCCCCACCCCGGGCCCGCGCTCGACTGCGAGCGCGCCCGCGTGGCCCACCACGGTCACCGTGGGCCGGCTGGATCTGACCACGAACGACGGCCGGGTGCAGCGTGCCAATCTCGTGGTGTCGCACCCGGATCGGAACCTCGCGCTGCTCCGGCTCACGCTGCCGGTGGTCGGCGTCACCCCGGTCGCGCTCGCCACCGGGGCACCCGTGCCGGGCGAGACGTTGCAGGCGCTCGGCTTCGGTCGTACCGCCACCGAGTGGGTGCCCGACAAGCTGCACGGTGCGCCGGTCACGGTCGGCGCCGTCTCGGCCACCTCGGTCGCGATCAGCAACGGGCAGGGTGGGCCGACCACCTGCAAGGGCGACGCCGGAGGGCCGGCGGTGCGGGTGGTGGACGGGCGTCCCGAGCTGGTTGCCGTGCATGCCACCTCCTGGCAGGGCGGCTGCCTCGCCGAGACGGAGACCCGGCGGGACGCCATCGAGACCCGCACCGACGACCTGGCCGGCTGGATCCGCCAGAACACGCCCAACAACTGCAGTGCCGGTGGCGCGAGTCACGGCCCGGCCGACCAGGCGGGTGTGGTGATCCTGGGCGACTGGACCGGCGACTGCCGCACCGACGCGGTTGTCCAGCTCGCCGACGGCAGGCTGCGGGCGTACCCGTCGAGCGGCGACCTCTCGGGCACCGCCCCGCTCTTCCCGTCGCCCTACCGCTACGTGGGGACGAACTGGGGCGGGGCGAACCGGCCGCGGGCGCTCACCGGGGACTTCACCGGGGACGGCCGGACGGACATCATCGCGCAGAGCGGCGACGGCACCCTGACCGCCTGGGAGTCGACCGGCGACCTCTCCGCCGACTACCGGCTCTTCGCCGGGGCGTCCGCGATCGTCGGCACCGCCTTCACCAGCGGCTCGATCCCCCGCCTGATCCCGGGCGACTTCAACGGCGACGGCCGCACCGACCTCCTCGGCCAGCTGCTCAACGGCACGCTACGGGTCTGGACGTCCACGGGCGACCTGTCGGCCGACGCCCAGCTGTTCGCCGGGACGACGAGGGACGTCGGCACGGGTTTCACCACCACGGAGGTGCCGCGCATCCTGACCGGCGACTTCAACGGCGACGGGCGGACCGATCTGATCGCCCAGCACGCAGACGGCACCATGAAGGGCTACCCGTCCAGCGGAAATCTCTCCATGGACATGAGGCTCTTCCCGACGACTCTCGTGGCGAAGGTGGTCGGCACCGGTTGGCGGAGTTCCTCGATTCCTCGGATCCTGCCGGCCGACTTCGACGGTGACGGCACCACCGACCTGGTCGCCCAGCTCGCGGACGGACGGCTGCGGGCGTACCGGTCGTCGAAGGCGATGACCGGCGAGGGGCTGCTGTTCTCCGGGCCCTACCCGTACGTGGGCACGAACTGGGGCACGACGAACCGGCCCCGCATCCTGGTCGGGGACCTCACCGGCGACGGACGCACCGACCTGATCGGGCAGGACTCCGCCGGCGTCATGCTCGGCTTCCAGTCGACCGGGGACCTGAGCGCCGACTTCAAGCTCTACGCCACCAGCACCAGTGCCGTGGGCAGCGGCTGGACGCCCAGCAGCATCCCGCGCGTCTTCTGACCGGAGGGTGCGGCGTCGTCCGTCGTCGGACGGGCGGCGCCGCACCACCGGCGAGGGTGAACACCGTCACACCCGACGCGCCGCCGGGCGGGCTGTTCGGCGGCCATCGACCGGTCCCCTGAGCGGGCGACGTAGGCTCGGGGGGTGAGTGTGAGCCGGGAGATCGACGACATCCTGCAGCGTGGCGCGGACGGCGGGCGGATCACGCCCGAGGAGGCCCTGCTGCTCTACACCGAGGCGCCGTTGCATGCCCTGGGCGAGGCCGCCGACGCGGTGCGCCGACGCCGCTACCCGGACAACGTCGTCACGTACCTGATCGACCGCAACATCAACTACACGAACGTCTGCGTGACGGCGTGCAAGTTCTGCGCGTTCTACCGGGCCCCCAAGCACAAGGAGGGCTGGACCCACCCGACCGAGGAGATCCTGCGCCGCTGCGGCGAGGCGGTCGAGCTGGGCGCCACCCAGGTCATGCTCCAGGGCGGGCACCACCCGGACTACGGCGTGGAGTACTACGAGGAGCTGTTCTCCTCGGTCAAGAAGGCGTACCCGCAGCTGGCGATCCACTCGATCGGCCCCAGCGAGATCCTGCACATGGCCAAGGTCTCCGGCGTCAGCCTCGACGAGGCCATCGCCCGGATCAAGGCCGCCGGGCTGGACTCGATCGCCGGCGCCGGCGCGGAGATGCTGCCCGCCCGCCCGCGCAAGGCCATCGCGCCGCTGAAGGAGTCGGGCGAGCGCTGGCTGGAGGTCATGGAGCTGGCGCACCGGCAGGGCGTCGAGTCGACCGCCACCATGATGATGGGCACCGGTGAGACCGCCGCCGAGCGGATCGAGCACCTGCGGATGATCCGCGACGTGCAGGACCGCACGAAGGGCTTCCGGGCGTTCATCCCCTGGACGTACCAGCCGGAGAACAACCACCTCAAGGGCCGTACGCAGGCCACCACCCTGGAGTACCTGCGGCTGGTCGCGGTGGCCCGGCTCTTCTTCGAGACGGTGCCGCACCTCCAGGCGTCCTGGCTGACCACCGGCAAGGACGTCGGGCAGCTCGCCCTGCACATGGGCGTGGACGACCTCGGCTCGATCATGCTGGAGGAGAACGTCATCTCCTCGGCCGGTGCGCGGCACCGCTCCAACCTGCACGAGCTGATCGGCATGATCCGCTCGGCGGACCGGATCCCCGCCCAGCGCGACACCCTCTACAACCGGCTGGCCGTGCACCGCACCCCGGCCGACGACCCGACCGACGAGCGGGTCGTCTCGCACTTCTCCTCGATCGCCATGCCGGGCGGCGGCGCCGGGAAGTCCCTGCCGCTGGTCGACGCCCGCTGAGCGGGGCGTCCGCAGGCACCCGCATCACCGACACCCCACCGCCGTCCGGCGGTGGGGTGTCGTCGTACGTGGACCACTGCGTGGATCATGGGAATACGGAAAGTGACGGTAAATGAGTCGCTCGGCTGGCCGATCGGGTGAATTCCCGTCGGCCGTTGATCTCAATTAGATTGCCGTTCGGAGTCGGTGTCGGGATGGCCGGGGCAGCAAGACATATCAATCCGGGCATTCCTTAAGTGATTCTTAGCCAGGCTGTTCAACGCGCCCGTCCTGCGGGGTGGCGGGCGTGATCGCTTACCGCTAACGTCCCCGGCCGTACCTTTCCTTCACCCCAACGGGGGGAACTCTTCCATGATCTTCCGTAACCGTTCGCTGGCGCGTATCGGCGCCGGCGCGCTGCTCGCCTCCGGCGCGTTGACCGTCCTCGGTAGCCCGGCTCACGCCTCGGGCACGGAGACGGACCTCGCGATCGAGGTGGCCGGCACGCGGGTCGCCGCCAACGCGCAGGGCAAGTTCGCCTACGCCAAGGTGACCAACACCGGCAAGAACACCCCGAGCGAACTGTCCGTGCGGGTGGACGTGTCCAAGGTCGACTTCGACAAGGTCGCCGCCGTGCCGGCCGTCGAGGACGGCTGCGACATCGAGTTCGCCGGGGAGAAGCCGACCGCGTTCATCTGCCACGCGACGGAGAAGGGCCTGCCGGGCCCGGGTGAGACCACCGACCTGCCGATCGTCCTGTTCAAGTTCGAGGCCGAGGGCACCTACAAGGCCCCGCTCTCCTTCAAGCTCATCTCGAAGGACGACACGAACGCGGCGAACAACACCAAGACCGCCACGCTGGACTTCTCCGACGCCAGCGGGCCGGACCTCTCGGTCGTCGCCGAGGACGTCAAGCAGGCCGTGAAGATCGTCGACGGCAATCCGGTCTACTCCGGCGACCTGCACGCGGGCGGCCGCTCGGCGCTGACCTACTTCATCACGAACCAGGGTGACAAGGCCGCCGCCGGTCTGAAGATCAGCGTCAAGCTGCCCAAGGGCGTCACCCCGACCGAGGTGGAGCCGGGCTGCGAGTACGCGGCCGACAAGTCCACCTTCACCTGCACCTACGCCAACTTCGGCCTGATCCCGCAGGACGAGGACACCAACCCCGAGGACAAGCTCTACTCGGCCTACGGCTTCTACCACGTGTTCGACGTGGCGGCGGACGTGAAGCCGGGTGCCCTCAAGGGCGGTCTGGTCAGCGTCGAGCCGGTCGGGTCCGCGCCCAGCCGGATGCGGGCGGCTGCGGTCACCCTGCCGGAGAACGTCACCGGCCTGCGGGCGACCGACGTGGACGCCACCGACAACTCCGACGCGTACGCGGTGATCGTCGCGGCCAAGGGCGGCGCGGGCGGCGGCGGTGACGACGACGGCGGCCTGCCGGTCACCGGCGCGCAGACCACGCTGATCGGCGGCATCGGCGGCGCGGTGCTGATCGCGGGCGCGGCCATGTTCATGGTGGCGCGGCGGCGCCGGGTCGTCCTGGTGACCCCGGGCGACGAGAAGCCGACGGCCTGACGGTCGTCCTCCATCGACCCGCGAGGGTCGTTCACATAACGCACGGCAGCGGGGGCGGGATGGGTGACCATCCCGCCCCCGCTGTGCGTCGGGCCGTCCCGTCCGACCGGATCGGCCGGACGGATGAAACACGATCTCCCTGCTGGCGTGCCGCTTCGACCTTCGATAGCGTCCGCCCGGGTTCCGCAACCATCCGTTTCTTCCCTAACCCCCCGGGGGACCGATGACCCTGTTCCATCGCTCGGCCCTGGCCCGCGCCGGTGCCGTGGCACTCCTCGCGGCGGGTGGCCTGACCACCGTCGCCGTTCCCGCCCAGGCCGCCGACGGGCCGGACCTCGCCCTGATCCCGATCAGCACCCAGCTCGCGAAGGGTGTCGACGCGGCCCGGAGCAAGCCGTTCAAGTTCACCGTCACCAACGCCGGCACGGCCACGGCGGAGGACGTCTCGTTGCGGGTCAACACCCAGCAGCTCAAGGAGAAGCGCGTCGGCTTCCTGGTGCCCGAGGGTTGCCGCGCCATCGAGAGCCACCTCTACCAGTGCTCCCTCGGCGACCTGCCCGCCGGCACCAGCAAGGACTTCGGCGTCCCGCTGTTCAGCACGGGCGGCCGGGGCGACGGCGGCAAGCTGGTCGTCCACGTCGTCACCGCGACGCCCGGGGGCAAGGTTCGCGACAAGGTCGTCGTGCCGGTGACCGTGACGAAGCCCGGCTACGACCTCACCGCCTGGGCGCAGGACGTCCAGGCCGGCGTCGTGGTCAACGGCGCGGTGGCCGACGAGCCGGACCTCAGGCCGGTGCGCCGGGGCGAGACCGTCCCGCTGGACTGGGCGGTCTACAACGACGGCAGCCGGCCCGCGACCGGTGTCTTCTACGGCATCACCCTCCCGGCGGGTGTGAGCTTCGTGACGGTGCCGCAGGGCTGCGTCACGCAGGTGTACCTCGGCAAGGAGCAGGCGTTCTGCGAGGACGCCGGCGCGACGATCCGCCGGGGGCAGTACTACACCGCCGACGTCACCGTGAAGGTCGGCGACGACGTGACCGAGCCGGTGCTGCGGGAGGGCGACCTCTTCGCGTACGGGCTGGACGTCGCCGAGGGCGAGCCGGAGGAGGAGCCGCGGATCGCCGGCCAGGCGCAGCGGAAGGCCTTCTCCGAGGCCGACATGGGCGACAACCACACGTTCTTCGAGGCCTTCGTCGACCTGTCGGCGCAGCCGACCCCGACCCCGACCCCGACCGGTGAGCCGACGCCGACCCCGACGGCGACCCCGACCGGCGTACCCACGGCGGCCCCGACCACCACCCCCGGTGGCGGTGGCGGCGGCGACGGCGGGCTGCCGGTGACCGGCGTGCAGGCCGGGCTGATCGGAGGCATCGGCGCGGCCGTGCTGCTGGCCGGCGGCGCGCTGCTGCTGCTCTCCCGGCGGCGCAGGGTCGTCCTGGTGGCGCCCGGCGACGAGAAGTCGACCGACTGACGTACGGCGACGCGGGGGCGGGGTGGGCG
>NZ_WAAS01000208.1:0-11747 GCF_008806585.1 Micromonospora sp. AMSO12t | reverse complement strand
GGCGGACGGTGCGGCTGCGCGGGGCGGTGGGCGGATCGCACGTCCACGGGGCGACACGCCCGCGTGCCACCGCACGAGTGGAACACCAGGGGTGTCACCGGCTGTCGTTGACACCCCTGGTGTTCCACTCGTCCCGTGCGGCCAGCAGGTGAACAGCCCACCGCGTCGCTGCCCCTCACTGGCGGGCGAGGCAGCCAGCGAAGGGGCAGTGCAGCCGAGAGACGGTGCGACGGGACCGCGGGCCAGCCCGGCCAGCGGGGACAGTCGGGAGGGTAGGACAGCCGAGGCGGTGTGGCGCGGGGCTCGCGCCGGAGACGGGGCTCAGGTGCGGGACGTGGCGGAGGTCTGGGCGTGGATGAGGAAGCGCAGCGACCGGGCGTCGGTGAAGCACTGCCGCATCGGCCGGACCAGGTCCCGGTGCTCCGGGCTGCGTTCCCACGCCTCGAAGTCGGCCAGGCTCGCCCACTCGCTGGTGATCAGCCACTGCTCCGGGTCGGCCGACGACCGGCAGACCTGGTCGACGAGGTGCCCCGCAACGCCCCCGGCCACCAGGTGCCGGACCTCCTCGTACGCGGCCAGGAACGCCTCCGTACGCTCCTGCGGTACCCGTACCAGGAACACCACCCGAGCCCGCTGCCCGTTCGCGTCGGCTGTCCGCTGCGCCCCGACCCGGGACCCGACGGGCGTCGTACCGGTGACCTGCTCGCTCACGGCGTCACTCCTCTCTGCGGCGCGGCCCCACGCAGGACCAGCGCGCTGTTGAAACCGTCGAAGCCGCGGGCGCAGACCAGCGCCAGGCGGCTGCGTGGTCGCCGGTGCTCCCGCAGGAAGTCCAGCTCACAGCCCTCGGCCACCTCGTCGGGCCCGGCGGAGGCCGGCAGCGTGTCGTGGCCGAACGCGAGCAGCGCGGTGGCCACGTCCAGTGCCGAGCCGCCCTGGTGTGCGCGGCCGGTCAGCGGCTTCTGGGTGCTGACCGGGGGCGGCCGGTCGCCGAAGACGGCGCGTAGCGCCACGGCCTCGCTGCGGTCGTAGCGGGGGACGCCGAGCGCGTCGGGCAGCACCACGTCGACCGTTTCCGCCCCGACGCCGGCACGGTCCAGGGCCAGCCGCATGGCGCGGGCGTACTGCCCGGGGTCGCCGGCGGTGTCCGGTCCGGTGTGGACGGCGTCGTGGGTGGCGCCCCAGCCGGTCACCTCGCCGTACACGCGGGCGCCCCGGGACAGCGCGTGGCCCAACTCCTCGACCACGAACACCGCGCCGCCCTCGGCGGGCAGGTAGCCGCTGGCGGCGGCGTCGAACGGCCGGTAGGCCCGCTCCGGGTCGGCCACGTCGCTGAGCAGGCCGGAACGCAGCTGGCAGGCCAGGGCGTACGGGCTCAGCGGGCACTCGGTCGCCCCGGCGATCACCACGGGCGTGCCCCGGCGGACGGCCCGCGCGGCGTGCGCCAGGCTGTCCAGCCCGCCAGCGCTCTCGGCGACCAGCACCCCGCACGGCCCCTTGAACTGGTGGTGGATGGAGAGCTGCCCGACGCTGGCCGCGTAGAACCAGGCGATCGACTGGTACGCCCCGACGGTGCGCGACGGCCCGCCCCAGAGCCGTTGCAGCTCCCGCTGCCCGAACAGGTTCCCGCCCGACGAACTGGCCAGCGTCACGGCATAGCCGTACGGGTCGGGGGCCCGCTCGGGCAGGCCGGCGTCGGCCAGTGCCAGCCCGGTGGCGGCGAAGCCGAGGTGCGTCCACCGGTCCGTCTGCACCAGCCGGCGGTTGTCGGCGTACGCGGCGGCGTCGAAGCCGGGCACCTCCCCGCCGTGGCGGGTGGGATAGCCGGCGGGATCGAAGAGGGTGATCGGCCCGGTGCGGCGGGTGCCGGCGAGCACGGTACGCCAGTGCGCGTCCACGCCGATCCCGCTGGGCGCGACGACGCCGATGCCGGTCACCACGGCCCGCGCGGTCACGGCAGCACCCGCCCGGGCAGCCGGCGGAACACCATCGCCGACTGGAAGCCGCCGAACCCGCTGCCCACCGAGAGCGCCACGTCGACCGGCAGCTCCCGCGCCTCGTTCGGGACGTAGTCCAGGTCGCACTCCGGGTCGCGGGTGCTCCAGTTGGCCGTCGGCGGCACCACGCCGTACTCCACGGCCAGCGCGCACGCGGCCATCTCGATCGAGCCGATCGCGCCGAGCGAGTGCCCGACCATCGACTTGATCGAGCTGATCGGCACCCGGTACGCGGCCTGACCCAGCGCCCGCTTGAACGCGGCCGTCTCGTGCCGGTCGTTCTGCCGGGTGCCCGAGCCGTGGGCGCTGATGTAGGAGACCTGTTCAGGGGCGATGCGGCCCTGCTTCAGCGCGGCCGAGATGGCGAGCCCCATCTCCAGCCCGTCGGGCCGCAGCCCCGTCATGTGGTAGCCGTTGCTGCGGCTGGCGTAGCCGGCCACCTCGCAGTAGACGTGCGCGCCGCGGCGCGCGGCGTGCCCGGCCTCCTCCAGCACCAGCACCGCCGCCCCCTCGGCGAGGACGAAGCCGTGCCGGTCGGCGTCGAACGGGCGGGAGGCGTGCGCCGGGTCGTCGTTGTCCGGGCTGGTCGCCTTGATCGCGTCGAACGAGGCGACGGTGACCGGGGAGATCGGCGAGTCGGCGGCCCCGGCCAGCACGACGTCGGCCTCGCCGTCGGCGATGAGCTGGTGGGCGTACCCGATCGCGTCGATGCCGGAGGTGCAACCGGTGGAGACCACCTGCGCCGGGCCGTGCAGCCCGTGCCGGCACGCCACGTCCGCGGCGAGGCTGCTGGGCACGAGCGCCTGATAGAGGTACGGGCCGCCGCGCCCGGCGTCGACCAGCCACCGGCGGCCGGTGTCGCTGACCGTGACGTACTCCTGCTCCAGGGCGGTGGTGCCGCCGACGGCGGTGCCGAGCACCACGCCGGTGCGGTCCCGCTCGGCGTCGGTGAGCTCCAGGCCGGCGTCGGCGAGGGCTTCGGCGGCGCAGGCGAGGGCGAACTGCACGTACCGGTCGGCGCGCCGCAGCTCTTCTGCGGTGAGGCCAGCGGCGACGGGGTCGAAGTCGCACTCGGCGGCGATCTGGGAGCGGAAGGCCGACGGGTCGAAAAAGGTGATCCGTCGGGTCGCCGTACGCCCCTCGGTGATGGTCTTCCAGAACCGGTCCCGGCTGGCGCCGCCGGGGGCGACCACCCCGACGCCGGTCACCACCGTACGGCGCCCGCTCACGGCGCCACCTCTGTTCGCGACTGCGGGGCTCGCAACCCCGGCTCACTCCTCACGCTCACGGCGCCACCTCTGTTCGCGACTGCGGGGCTCGCAACCCCGGCTCACTCCTCACGCTCACGATCCGCCTCGCTGTTCGACCAGCTCGGTGTCCACGTGACCGAGTTCGGGGCGGGGCGCCAGCGGTCCGAGGTGGAAGACCACCTCGGCCGGCTCGTCGCCGGTGTTGCGCAGCCGGTGCCGGACGTTGCGCGGCACGAACAGCGCCTCTCCGGCGGCCAGCGGCACCGGCTCGTCGTCCAGGTCGACGGTGATCGTGCCCCGGGCGACGTAGAGGAACTCCTCGCTGTACGGGTGGTAGTGCTCCGCGATCCGCTCCCCCGGGCGCAGCGTCGCCACCCCCATGAAACCCGACGTGCTGCCGACGGTCTTGGGGCCGAGCAGCACCCGCAGCTCGCCGCCGCGGCGGCCGTCGGGCGCGACGTCGGCGGCGGCGACCAGCCGCAGGGTCCGCTCACTCATTGCCGGCTCCCGTCGCCCGGTCGGCGCCGGCGAGCCGCTCGATCTTCTCCCTGATGACGGCGAGCTGCACCGCGCTGTTGGCGTTGATCCGGTCGGTCATGCCCGCGTCGTCCACCGGCGCGGTGGGCTTCATCGCGAAGTCCTGCACCCAGGTCATCCGGGTTCCGCCGGGCTCCTCTGTGTAGCGCCAGTGGATGCGCATGTACTCGAACGGCCCGGTCTCCACCCGCCGGGCGTCGACCTGCCGGGTGACCGGGTCGGCGGTACGTTCGCTGACCCAGCTCCACACCGTGCCGTTCTCGTCGGGGTGCATGGTGAGCCGGAACCGCACCGTGTCGCCGTCGCGGTGCAGGATGTCCGCGCGGGCGTACTCGGTGAACAGCTGCGGCCAGTTGGCGACGTCGTTGGTGACGTCCCACACCAGCGGCAGCGGTGCGGCGATGAACACGCTGTTCTCGGTGTGCCCGGGCTGGTCGGCCTGGCGGGCGACCAGCTCGGCGACGCCCGTGATGCTGAGCTGCCCGGCCTGTTCGGGGATCTGCACCTGCCACCGGTCGGCGACCACGGCGGAGAGTTCGAGCAGCGCCAGGGAGTCCATGCCGAGTTCCTCCAGGGAGGCGGCCGGGGCGCGGGCGGCGGCGTCGGCGTCCAGCCCGCAGTTGGCCACCAGGATGTCGGTGATCTCGGCGGTCAGCGGACGGCCATGGGTGACGGTCATCGGAGCCTCCTGTGGTGTGCGTCGGGCGGGCCGGCGAGCAACTGCTCGACCAGGCCGGTGGAGTAGCGGCCCTTGCGGAACCCGGCGTCGTCGAGCACCCGCCGGACGAACGGGATGGTGGTGCGGACCCCGGGGCCGGCGATGTCGAACTCGTCGAGGGCGCGCTCCAGCCGGTTGAGCGCGAGCTCCCGGTCCGGCGCCCAGACCGCCACCTTGGCCAGCAGGGAGTCGTAGTGCGGGCCGAACAGGTAGCCGGCGTGGCCGTGCGTGTCGACCCGGGTGAACGGGCCGCCGGGCGGGACGAAGCGCTCCAGCCGGCCGGGCGTCGGCGCGAAGCCACGGTCCGGGTCCTCCACGTTGACCCGGCACTCGATGGCCACCCCGTGGAACCGGACGTCCTCCTGCCGCAGGCGCAGCGGCACCCCCGCGGCGATGTGCAGCTGCTCGTGCACCAGGTCGATCCCGGTGATCATCTCGGTGACGGGATGCTCGACCTGGATCCGACAGTTGATCTCCAGGAAGTGGAACCGTTCGTCGGGGTCGACGAGGAACTCCACGGTGCCGGCGCCGGTGAAGCCGGCGTGCAGGGCACCGCGCAGGGCGCACTCCGCGATGGCCTCTCCGATGCCGGCCGACAGTGCCGGGGCGGGCGCCTCCTCGACCAGCTTCTGGTGGCGGCGCTGCACCGAACAGTCCCGGGTGCCCAGGTGCACGCCGTTGCCGTGGGAGTCGCACAACAGTTGCACCTCGACGTGCCGGGCACCGGTCAGGTACCGCTCCACGTACACCCGGTCGTCGCCGAAGGCGGCCTGGGCGGCGGCCCGGGTCCGCGCGTACGCCCGGGGCAGCTCGGCCGGGGTGGCGACCACCGTCATGCCCCGGCCCCCACCGCCGGCCGCCGCCTTGACGATCACCGGGTAGCCCACCTCGGCGGCCACCTCCGCCGCCGCGGCGGCGGTGGGCACCGGCGCGACGCTGCCCGGCGGCAGGGGCAGCCCGGCCCGGCGCATCAGCGCCCGCGCCGAGGACTTGTCGGCCAGCACGGCCATCACCTCCGGCGGCGGGCCGATGAAGACCAGGCCGTTGTCGGCGCAGATCTCCGCGAAGTCGGCGTCCTCCGAGAGGAACCCGTAGCCGGGGTGCACCGCCTGCGCCCCCACCTGCCGGGCCGCCTCCACGATCGCGGCGGCGTTGAGGTAGCTGCGCCGGCTGGCCGCCGGCCCGATCCGCACGGCCTGGTCGGCCAGGCGCACGGCGGCGGAGTCGGCGTCCGCGGTGGAGTAGACCACCGCCGTACGCACGCCCAGCTCGCGGCAGGCGCGCAGGACCCGCAGGGCGATCTCCCCCCGGTTGGCGATCAGGACCTTCTCGAACATCGCGTCCTGCCCCTCACGCCGGGTCCAGCGCGACCAGCGGCTGGTCGTACTCGACCGGCTGGCCGTCGGCGGCGAGGACCTCGACGACCCGGCCACCTCGGTCGGCGGTCACCTCGTTCATCAGCTTCATCGCCTCGACGATGCCGATGACCTGCCCGGGACGGACCAGGTCGCCGACGGCGACGAAGGGCGCGGCGCCCGGCTCCGGCGCGCGGTAGAACGTGCCGACGATGGGCGACCGCACGGCGTACCCCTCCGGCGGTGCGACGGTGGACGGGGGTGCCGGGCTCGCCACGGCGGGGTCGGCCCCGGCCGGGGCGGCGTGCCACTCCACCTCCAGCACCGTGTCGCCGCCGCGCAGCCTGATCCGCCGCAGCGGGCCGGGCAGCTCGGCCGCCAGGTGTCGGGCGTGCCGCCGCAGCCCGGCGAGCACTGTGTCCACCCGCTGCCCCACCTCCGCGCCCGAGGCCGCCTCCACGCCGGACGCCCGCGCGACGCCGGGCGACGGATGCGTGGCAGGTGCCGGCACCGGGCCGGCGGCCCGCTCGACGTCGGACGGCCGCGCCGCGTCGGACGACCGGCCCGCGTCGGGCGTGGGATGCGGGCCGGGCGTGGGGTACGCCTGCGGCGTCAGGTGGGCGTCGGGGGCCGTCCGGGTGCCGGGTGTCGGCACCGTGAAGACCGCCTCCAGGCCGGATGCCGGCGGCACGGCGGCCCGGATCGCGCCGGCGCTCACCGGGCACCCGCCCGGGCGCCGAGGCGGGCGGCGCCGAAACGCCGGAAGCGCTGCCGCCGGCGGCGGACCAGCGTCGCGGGCGGCACGTCGAGCAGCGGGAGCAGGTGCGCCAGCACCGCCTCGCGCAGCGCCCGGGCGGCGGCCTGCGGGTCGTGGTGGGCGGCCGGGGCCGGCTCGGGGACGAGGTCATCGACGATCCCGAGCCGGCACAGGTCGGGGGCGGTGAGCCGCAGCGCGCGGGCCGCCTGCGGCGCGGCGCCCCGGTCCGGCCAGAGGATCGCCGCGCAGCCCTCCGGGCTGATCACGGAGTAGACGGCGTGCTGGAGCATGAGCACCGAGTCAGCCACCGCGAGCGCCAGCGCACCACCGCTGCCGCCCTCGCCGGTGATCACGGCGACGACGGGGGTGGGCAGCACGGTCAGGGCGAGGATGGTCTCCGCGATGGCCGCCGCCTGGCCCTGTTCCTCGGCCCGCACGCCGGGATCCGCCCCGGGGGTGTCGACCAGGGTGACCACCGGCAGGCCGAGGCGGGCGGCGAGACGCATCAGCCGCAGCGCCTTGCGGTGCCCCGCCGGGCTGGCCATGCCGAAGTTGCGCCCGACCAGCTCGGCGGTGGTGTGCCCCTTCTGGTGGCCGATGACCATGACGGGCCGGCCGTCGAGCCGGGCCAGCCCGCCCACCACGGCGGGGCAGTCCGCGCCGAGCCGGTCGCCGTGCAGCTCGACGAAGCCGTCGAACGCCGTCTCCAGGTAGTCCAGCGTGGTCGGACGACCCGGGTGCCGGGCCAGCCGTACCGTCTCCCAGGCGTCGCCGCCCGGGCCCGGCGCCGTCGTCGCGGCGGCGCCGCCGGCCGGCCACGCCACGAGCGGCGACGGCTCCTGCCGGGGTACGCCGGGACGCGCCGCCGGCCGCCGCCCGGCCCGCGCGGCGGCGAGCAGCGCCACCAGCCGGCCCCGCAGGGCGTGCCGGGGCACCACCATGTCGACCTGGCCGTGCCGCAGCAGGAAGTCGGCGGTCTGGAAGCCCTCCGGCAGGTCCCGGCCGGTGACCTGCCGGATCACCCGGGGGCCGGCGAAGCCCATCCGCGCGCCGCTCTCGGCGAGCACCACGTCGGTGTTGGTGGCGAACGAGGCGGCCACGCCCCCGTACGTCGGGTCGGTGAGCACGCTGACGGTGAGCAGGCCGGCCTCCCGCAGCGCGGCGATCGCCTGGCTGACCGTGGCCATCTGCATCAGCGACAGGGCGCCCTCCTGCATCCGCGCCCCACCGGAGGCGGTGACGAGGATCAGCGGGACCCCGTCGGTCAGGGCCCGCTCCGCCGCCAGGGTGATCAGCTCCCCCACGACGCAGCCCAGGCTGCCGCCGAGGAACCGGAAGTCCATCACGGCGAGCACGCACGGCTGCCGCCCGACGGTGGCGGTGCCGCAGACGACCGCCTCGGCCAGCCCGGTGCCGGCCCGCGCCGCGGTGAGCCGGTGCGGGTACGGCAGCAGGTCGACGAAGCCGATCGGGTCGACCTCGGCCGGCCGCTCCGGCAGGGCGGTGAACGACCCCGGGTCGACGAGCTGGAGCAGCCGCTCGGGCGCGTCGACCCGGGCGTGCGCCCCGCACTCGGGGCAGACGTCGAGGTTGCGCCGCAGCCGCTTGCGGTAGAGCAGGGTGGCGCAGCCACCGCAGCGGGACCAGAGCTGCCCCTCGCGGGGCGCGGTGGCGGTCACGACGACCGCCCGACGGGCGCGGCGTCGAAGCGGTAGAAGCAGCGGGCCATCGCGTCGCGAGGCTCCCGCCACGTCGGCAGGTACGGCGACACGTACGGCTGCAACCGGGCGCTCACCCTGGCGAACTCGGGGTGTCCCCGGGCCGCCTCGACCGCTGTCCCGCCCGGCGACTCCGTCTCCAGCAGGTGCACGTACAGGTCACCGAGTCGGTAGAGCGACCGGTGCCGGACCCCGACCAGGCGCGGCAGTTCGGTCGCGTCGGAGTCGGCGAAGATCTCGGCGACGCGCGCCTCGGCGC
This sequence comes from Micromonospora sp. AMSO12t, assembly GCF_008806585.1. Taxonomy (NCBI): domain Bacteria; kingdom Bacillati; phylum Actinomycetota; class Actinomycetes; order Micromonosporales; family Micromonosporaceae; genus Micromonospora; species Micromonospora sp. AMSO12t. Next base: position 3,156 of record NZ_WAAS01000208.1, on the reverse strand, counting down.
TCGGCACCACCTTCGCGACGATCAGCGAACGGTCCATGGACGGGCCTCCCTCCACGGCATCGGGCGTCGGTGACGACGGCGCCTAGCCGGACGACTGGCGACACGATCCGGCCCCGGGCGTCACGACGGCGTCACCGGCGACCGCCGAGCGGCGACGCAGCTTTCGTGACGCTGCGTTGACGCCAGCTGTGCACCCGCTGTGCGGCACCGATCATCCGGTGTGGACTATCCGCAGTTCGGAAGGGTTCTCGTGGACGCCGACAGGCAAGCGCCATCCTGGACAAGACATTGACCGAGAGTGACCACTATTGATAATCTTCGTCACGGTCAGCCCGGCGGCCGCGGTGTGCGACGCCGTGCCGCGGCGGAGCGATCCGACAGTGGGGTCATGGGCAGCCGCGCCGGGGACAGCAGACGAGTCGGGACGAGCGTTCCGCAGGGGGTGCCGCCGTGGCCGCTGATCGATCGACGCCGACCACCGTTTGCCGGGCCGACGCCGAGATCTCCCTGCACCTGCTCGGCGGGTTCCGGCTGCTGCACGGCGACGCCCCGGTCGTGGTGCCGCGCGGCCTGCAACGCGTCATCGCGCTGATCGGGCTGCGCCCCGGCGCCACCCGCAGCAACCTGGCCGGCCTGCTCTGGCCGGACGCGCCCGAGGACCGTGCGCTGTCGTCCCTGCGGACCGCGCTGTGGCGGCTGCGCCAGGACCCCTGCTGCCCGATCACCACCTCCGGTGACACGGTCGCCCTCGCCCCGGCCGTCCGGATCGACGTCGACGCGCTCGTCGGCACGGCCGCGCGGGTACGCGACGGCGACGATCCCTGCGCCGCCGCCGCGCTCGCCGCCGGCCGCCACGACCTGCTCCCCGGCTGGTACGACGACTGGGTGCTGGCCGACCGGGAACGGCTGCGCCAACTGCGCCTGCACATGCTGGAGGAACTGGCCGGCCAGCACCTGTCGGCGGGCCGCCACGGGGCGGCACTGGAAGCCGCGTTGGAGGCGATGGCCGCCGAACCCCTGCGCGAGACGCCGCACCGGCTGGTGGTCCGCATCCACCTCGCCGAGGGCAACGCCTTCGAGGCCGTGCACGCCTTCTACGTCTACCGCGACCTGCTGCTGCGGGAACTGCGGCTGGAGCCCTCGGCGGCGATGACCGCCCTGCTCGACGAGACCCTCGCGCCGATCCGCGAGGCCACCCGTACCGCCCCGGCCGGGCCCCGCCGGCCGCCGGCCAACCGGATCGCGCCCCGCGCGCGCTGAGGCGGCGTCACCGGCGCGGCGGGGCGAGTGACGGACAGGTGACAGTCGCCGGGGCACGGTGGGCCGCACAACAGTCCGTGGTCTGCGACATGGTCGCGGAGCGCCACCGGCGAGAGGGGTCCCATGAGCCGTCTACTGATCGTCAGCAGGATCATCCCGGGCGCGGAGGGTCGGGTGGCGCAGATCTTCGCCGAGTCCGACGCGACCGAACTACCCGCCCTCACCGGGGTCCGTCACCGGTCCCTGTACTGCCTGCACGACCTGTGCGTACACCTGATGGAGACCGCCGACGTGGCCCCGGACGCCTTGGCCGAGGCCCGCAACCACCCGCTCTACCGCCAGGTCAACGAGCGGCTCTCCGCGCACACCACGCCGTACCTGCCGACCTGGCGCTCGCCGCGCGACGCGATCGCGGGCTGCTTCTACCGGTGGGACGCCGCGGACGCGGCGGCGTCGTCGCACCCGGCCGGCTGAACGGGGCGGTGGCCATGTCGTCCAGACCACCCCACGTCCTGATCATCGGGGCCGGCACGGGCGGGCTGTGCCTGGCGCACGGCCTGCGCCGTGCCGGCATCAGCGTCGCCGTCTACGAGCGGTACCGCACCCGCGGCGAAGGGCTGCTCGGCTACCGGGTCGGCATCGGGCCGACCGGCAGCCGCGCGCTGCGCGAGTGCCTGCCGCCCGCCCTGTTCGACATCTACCTCGCCACCTGCGCCCGCTCCCCCCGCTACTTCAACGTCATCACCCAGGGCATGCGGCGCACGGCCTCGTTCACGCTCCGGCCGGACACCGACCCGGTGAACACCGAACGGTCCGTCGCCCGGATGACCCTGCGCCAGGTCCTGCTCACGGGCATGGAGGACGTCGTCCACTTCGACAAGGCCTTCACCCGGTACGACCAACGCGACGACGGGACCGTGACCGCGCACTTCGCCGACGGCAGCACCGCCACCGGCGACCTGCTGGTCGCCGCGGACGGCACGCACTCGGCGGTACGCCGCCAGTACCTGCCGCACGCGGTCACCCGCGACGCCGGCACCATCAACATCGCCACCCGCATCCCCCTGACCCCGCACACCCGGGGGCTGCTGCCCGAGCGGATCGAACAGGGCATCTCGCTGATCTTCGGCACCGGCGGGATGATGGGCGTGCTGCACGTGATGGAGTTCAAGTGGGACCGCGACGGCGCGCTCAAGCCCGGCGTCGATCCCGCCGACGCCGAGCTGCTGCGCGGCTGGCCGGGGCTGCGCCACGACAACACCCGCGACAACATCAACCTGGTCGTCTGGAGCACGGCCCGCCGCTTCCCGAGCGACGTCATGCAGCTGCGCGGCGAGGACCTGGTCCTGCTCGCCCTGCGACTCACCCGAAACTGGCACCCCCATCTGCGCGAACTGCTCGCCCGCAGCGACCCGGGCAGCGCCCTGCCCATCAGGGTGTCCACCAGCGAGCCGGTGCCGCCCTGGAAGAGCAGCACCGTCACCCTGCTCGGCGATGCCATCCACACGATGACGCCGGGACGCGGGGTGGGCGCCAACACGGCCCTGCGCGACGCCGCCCTGCTCTGCCGCCAGCTGCGGCTGGCCGCCACCGGAGACAAGACGCTGCTCCAGGCGGTGGCCGACTACGAGGCCGCGATGGTGCCGTACGGGTTCGCCCGGGTCGCCGACTCGCTCAACCGCAGCGGCACCAGCGGGGACGACCGGATGTACAAGCCGGTCGTGGGCCGGCTCGCGCTGCTCGGCGCGCGTGGCTACTTCGGCGTCACCAGCCGGGTACCCCGGCTGGCGCGGCGGTTCGTCGACGACTTCTACAGCTACCGGGGCGAGGAGGACTGACCGTCCGACCGGGACCCCGGCGCCGCCAGCGGGCGCCGGGGTCCCGGTCGGACGGTCA
>NZ_WAAS01000207.1:0-11869 GCF_008806585.1 Micromonospora sp. AMSO12t | reverse complement strand
CAGCGCACCGAGGGGGTTACGAACGGGGGGCGGGTGACGCGCATCTGGGCGCGGCGGCCGCGGATGTCCACCTCTACCAGGTCGCCGTCGATCAGCTTCGCGGCGGTGTCGAGGAGGGCGAGGGCGACGCCCTGCTTCTTCGTCGGCGAGAACGTGCCGCTGGTGATCGTGCCGACCTCCGCGTCGCCGACGTGCACCGTCATGCCGGGGCGCGGGATCGCCCGGTCGACCGCCTCCAGGCCGCGCAGCGTACGCCTCGGGCCGGCGGCCTTCTCCGCGAGCAGCGCGTCGCGGCCCCAGAAGGCCGGCTTGTCCCAGCCGACCGCCCAGCCGGAGCGGCCCTGCACCGGGGTGATCTCCGGCGACAGGTCCTGACCGTGCAGCGGGTAGCCCATCTCGGTGCGCAGGGTGTCCCGGGCGGCCAGCCCGCAGGCGCGCAGGTCGGCGTCCGCCGCGAAGAGCGCGTCCCAGACCGCGACCGCGTCGGCCGCCGGCACCACCAGCTCGTAGCCCAGCTCCCCGGTGTAGCCGGTGCGGCACACGGTCAGCTCGACCCCGTCGAGCGTCGCCGTGGAGAAGCTCATGTAGTTGTGCCCGGTCGGCAGGCCCAGCGCGCCGAGCAGCTCCGCCGAGCGCGGGCCCTGCACGGCGAGGACGGCGTACGCCTCGTGCTCGTCGGTGACCGTGACCGACGCCGGGGCGGCGGCGCGCAGCCGGCGCACCACCTCGACGGTGTTCGCGGCGTTCGGGATGAGGAAGACGTGGTCGTCGGCGTGCAGGTAGGCGATGATGTCGTCCACCACGCCGCCGGTGGCGTCGTCGCAGCAGAGGGTGTACTGCGCCCGGCCCGGCCCGATCCGGCCCAGGTCGTTGCTGAGGCAGGCGTTGACGAACTCCGCCGCGCCCGGCCCGGTCACCCGCGCCTTGCCCAGGTGGGAGACGTCGAACACGCCCACCCCGGTCCGCACCGAGGTGTGTTCCTTCAGCACCCCGCCCCCGGCGTACTCCAGCGGCATCTCCCAGCCACCGAACGGGGCGAACTTGGCGCCGCGAGCGGTGTGCCGCTCGTGCAGCGGGGAACGGCGCAGCCGGGTCGCGGCGGCGTCGGAGGTCACGTCGGTCATGGGTGGGAACTTACCGGGAGCTGGGCGGCTGGTTAGCATCGGCGGGACCCGTCGGAGCCGTCGACGGGACAGCCCCGACCTCCGACGGGTACGTTCCGCCGGAGACCTCCATCGCCGGTACGCGACGACGCGACCGGCCCGGCCCGCCCGGAGTAGCTTCAGTGACATCGCCCAGCACCACCCTGAGCCTGGTCGACACCGACCCCGCCGAGCTCGCCGTCGACGCGATCGTGATCGGCCTGCACAGCCAGACCGGCGAGCAGGACGCCACCACCGGCCTGGCCGGAACCCTGCTGCTGGCCAGCGGCGCGGAGAGCATCGCCGCCGCCTTCGACGGCAAGCTGACCGAGACGCTGGCCCTGCTCGGCGCGACCGGCGCCCCCGGCGAGGTGATCAAGCTGGCCACGCTGGGCACCGTGACCGCCCCGGTGGTCGCCGCCGTCGGGCTCGGCCCGGAGCCGACCGGCGCCGCCCCTGCCCCGGAGACCCTGCGCCGGGCCGCCGGCGGGGCCGTACGGGCGCTCGCGGGCGCGCCGCGGGTGGCGCTCGCGCTGCCGCTGCCGGACGACGCCGACGCGCCTGCGGCGCTGCGCGCGGTGGCGGAGGGCGCGCTGCTCGGCGGCTACCGCTTCGCCGGCTACAAGACCCGGCCGCAGCCGTCCCGGCGGGAGCCGGTGGCCGAGGTGCTGGTCGCCGTGCCGGACGCCGGTGACGCCGGCGCCCAGGCCGAGATCGCCCGCGCCCAGGTGGTGTGCGGCGCGGTCCGGCGCAGCCGGGACTGGGTCAACACCGCCCCGAATGAGCTGCGCCCGCCGTCCTTCGCCGACTCGGTGGCGGACTCCGCCCGGGAGGCCGGCCTGACGGTCGAGGTGCTCGACGAGGCGGCCCTGGCCGCCGGCGGGTACGGCGGCATCATCGCCGTCGGGCAGGGCTCGGAGGCCCCGCCGCGGCTGGTGAAGCTGACCTACACCCCGGCCGGCGGTGGCAACGGCAAGCGGGTGGCGCTCGTCGGCAAGGGCATCACCTTCGACACCGGCGGCATCTCGATCAAGCCGGCGCAGGGCATGTGGGAGATGAAGTCCGACATGGGAGGCGCCGCGGCGGTGGCCGCGACCATGCTGGCGGTCGCCGCGCTCAAGCCGTCGGTGGCCGTGACGGCGTACCTGCCGATGGCGGAGAACATGCCGTCCGGGCGGTCGTACCGGCCGGGTGACGTGATCAGCATGTACAACGGCAAGAAGGTGGAGGTGCTCAACACCGACGCCGAGGGCCGGATGATCCTGGCCGACGCGATGGCGCGGGCCTGCGAGGACGGCTGCGACTACCTCTTCGAGACCTCCACCCTCACGGGCGGGCAGGTGGTCGCGCTGGGCAAGCGGATCGCCGGCGTGATGGGCAGCCCCGAGCTGTGCGAGCGGGTCCGCACCGCCGGCGACGCGGTCGGCGAGCCGGCCTGGCCGATGCCGCTGCCGGACGACGTACGCAAGGGCATGGACTCCGACGTCGCCGACATCTCCCAGGTCAACGCCGGCATGGACCGGGCGGGGCACATGCTCCAGGGCGGGGTGTTCCTGCGGGAGTTCGTCAGCGCCGACGTCGACTGGGCGCACATCGACATCGCGGGCCCGAGCTACCACTCGGGCGAGGCGACCGGCTACTGGACCAAGGGCGGCACGGGCGTGCCGGTCCGCACGCTCGTCCAGCTGGTGGAGGACGTCGCCGCCAACGGCTGACGTACGCGAAGGAGGGCCCCTCGTCGAACGAGGGGCCCTCCTTGCGTTCTCACCCGGCCGGGCGCCGGCTCAATACAGCTCGGGGCGGCGCTTGCGGCGCTCGTTGTAGTCGCGCATCCGCTGCGGGTAGCCCATCAGCCGCACGTCGTAGACCGGGATGCCCATCCGGTACGCGAAGCGGCGGGCGCCGTCGGGGCCGTCGATGCGGCGGCGGGTCCACTCCCCGTCGTCGGCGATCAGCATGACCGTGGTCTCGGTGACGGTGGTCCGCGGCTCGATGTAGGCCTCGACCCCGCGCCGGCTGCGGACGAAGCCCTCCAGGTGCTCCAGATCGGCGCGGTCGGCGGCCCGGTCGAGGCTGACCGCCCGCGTCTTCTTGCGTCGCCGGAACAGTCCCACCGAGCGTCTCCCCATCAGTCCGTCATCGAAGCCAGGGCCAAGCGTACGTGTCACGGACGTGTCGTTGGGCACCTCACTACGCGGGCGGCGGGCGGTGGTGACAAGATGACCGAGGTGGGGTGTGCCCGTTGTTGCCCCGCCGTGACCCCCGAAGCAGTGACGCGACCTGGGAGTTGAACGTGAGCGAGCCGAACGACGCAACCTTCGACATCGTCATCCTCGGAGGTGGCAGCGGCGGCTACGCGACCGCCCTGCGCGCCGTCCAGCTGGGCCTGAAGGTCGCGCTGGTCGAGAAGGGCAAGCTCGGCGGCACCTGCCTGCACAACGGTTGCATCCCGACCAAGGCGCTGCTGCACGCGGCCGAGATCGCCGACCAGACCCGCGAGTCGGAGCAGTTCGGCGTGAAGGCCGAGCTGGTCGGCATCGACATGGCGGGGGTCAACGCCTACAAGGACGGCGTGATCTCCCGGCTCTACAAGGGCCTGCAGGGCATGCTCAAGGGCAACAAGTCGATCACCATCGTCGAGGGCCACGGCAAGCTGGTCGGCAAGAACGTCGTCGAGGTCGACGGCAAGCGCTACACCGGCCGCAACATCGTGCTGGCCTCCGGTTCGTACGCCAAGAGCCTGCCCGGCCTGGAGGTCGACGGCGAGCGGGTCATCACCAGCGACCACGCGCTCACCCTCGACCGGGTCCCGGCCTCGGCGATCGTGCTCGGTGGTGGCGTGATCGGCGTCGAGTTCGCCAGCGTGTGGAAGTCCTTCGGGGTGGACGTCACGATCGTCGAGGCGCTCCCCCGGCTGGTCGCGGCCGAGGACGAGGAGTCCTCGAAGGCGCTGGAGCGGGCGTTCCGCAAGCGGAAGATCAACTTCAAGGTCGGCAAGCCGTTCGAGAAGGTCGAGAAGACCGACAAGGGCGTCAAGGTCAGCATCGCCGGCGGTGACACCGTCGAGGCGGAGCTGCTGCTGGTCGCCGTCGGCCGCGGCCCGAACACCGCCGACCTCGGCTACGAGGAGCAGGGCGTCAAGATGGACCGCGGCTACGTGCTGACCGACGAGCGGCTGCGCACCAGCGTGCCGAACGTCTACGCCGTCGGCGACATCGTGCCCGGCCTTCAGCTCGCCCACCGGGGCTTCCAGCAGGGCATCTTCGTCGCCGAGGAGATCGCCGGGCAGAACCCGGCCGTCATCGACGAGGTCGGCATCCCCCGCGTCACCTACTCCGACCCGGAGCTGGCGTCGGTCGGCCTGACCGAGGCGAAGGCCAAGGAGCAGTACGGCGCCGACAAGGTCAAGACCTACAACTACAACCTGGGCGGCAACGGCAAGAGCCAGATCCTCAAGACGGCCGGCTTCGTCAAGCTCGTCCGGGTGGAGGACGGCCCCGTCGTCGGCGTGCACATGGTCGGCGCCCGGGTCGGCGAGATGGTCGGCGAGGCGCAGCTCATCTACAACTGGGAGGCGTACCCGGCCGAGGTGGCGCAGCTCGTGCACGCCCACCCGACGCAGAACGAGGCCCTGGGCGAGGCGCACCTGGCGCTCGCCGGCAAGCCGCTGCACGCACACGCCTGATCACGACAACCGCGGCGTCCGGCGACGGGCGATGATCCCACCAGGGGAATGAAGGAGTCTTTGAAGATGCCGGTATCGGTCACCATGCCCCGGCTCGGTGAGAGCGTCACCGAGGGCACCGTCACGCGCTGGCTCAAGCAGGAGGGCGACACCGTCGAGGTCGACGAGCCCCTGCTCGAGGTGTCGACCGACAAGGTCGACACCGAGATCCCGTCCCCGGCGGCGGGCGTGCTGAGCCGGATCGTGGTCGGCGAGGACGAGACCGCCGAGGTCGGCAGCGAGCTGGCCGTGATCGCGGGCGAGGGCGAGTCCACCGGCGGCGGCGAGACCGCCCCGCAGCAGGAGGAGCCGGCCGAGGAGGCCGCCGAGGCCGCCGAGGAGCCGCAGGCCGAGGCGGAGCAGCCGGCCGTCGAGGAGCCGGAGACCCAGGCGCAGGCCGCGCCGGCGCCGTCGGGCGAGGGCACCCCGGTCAAGATGCCGGCCCTGGGCGAGAGCGTCACCGAGGGCACTGTCACCCGCTGGCTCAAGCAGGTCGGCGACACCGTCGAGGTGGACGAGCCCCTGCTGGAGGTCTCCACCGACAAGGTCGACACCGAGATCCCGTCGCCGGTGGCCGGCACGGTCCTGGAGATCAAGGTTCCCGAGGACGAGACCGCCGCGGTCGGCGCCGACCTGGCCGTGATCGGCGCCGCCGGCGCCGCCCCGGCCGAGGCGAAGCCGGAGCCGAAGCCCGAGCCCAAGGCGGAGGCCAAGCCCGAGCCGAAGCCCGAGCCGAAGGCCGAGGCCAAGCCGGAGCCCAAGGCTGAGGAGCCGACCCCGGGCATGTCGTACAACGAGCCGTCGGCGGAGGCCGAGACCTCGGCGCAGCCCGCGCAGGCCGAGCAGAAGGCCGTGCCGTCGGCCCCGGCCCAGCAGCGCCCGTCGGCGCCCGCCCAGGGCGGCGAGGAGGCCGCCGGCTACGTGACCCCGCTGGTGCGCAAGCTGGCCAGCGAGCACGGCGTCGACCTCTCCTCGGTCAACGGCACCGGCGTCGGTGGCCGGATCCGCAAGCAGGACGTGCTGGAGGCGGCGGAGAAGGCGAAGGCCGCCAAGGCCGCGCCGGCCCCGGCGCAGCAGCCCGCCGCGGCTGCCCCGGCCAAGCCGGCCGCCAAGCCGCAGCCGAGCGCCAAGCGCGGCAGCACCGAGAAGCTCCCCCGGATCCGCGCGACGATCGCCAAGCGGATGCAGCAGTCGCTGCACGAGATGGCGCAGTTGACCACCGTGGTCGAGGTGGACGTCACCAAGGTCGCCAAGCTGCGGGCGCAGGCCAAGGAGTCGTTCCAGCAGCGGCACGGCGTCAAGCTGTCGTTCCTGCCGTTCTTCGCCCTCGCGGCGGTCGAGGCGCTGCAGGCGTACCCGATCGTCAACGCCAGCATGGACCTCGACGCCGGCACGATCACCTACCCGGACTCGGAGAACCTCGGCATCGCCGTGGACACCGAGCGGGGCCTGATGGTGCCGGTGATCCACGGCGCGGGCGACCTGAACCTGGGTGGCATCGCCAAGCGGATCGCCGACCTGGCCGAGCGCACCCGGACCAACAAGATCAGCCCGGACGAGATCGCCGGGGCGACCTTCACGCTGACCAACACCGGCAGCCGGGGCGCCCTCTTCGACACCCCGATCGTGCCGTCGCCGCAGTCGGCGATGCTCGGCACGGGTGCCGTGGTCAAGCGTCCGGTCGTCGTCAACGACCCGGAGCTGGGCGAGGTCATCGCCGTCCGGTCGATGGTCTACCTGGCCCTGTCGTACGACCACCGGCTGATCGACGGCGCGGACGCCGCCCGCTTCCTGGTCGCGGTCAAGGAGCGGCTGGAGTCGGGCAACTTCGAGGCCGAGCTCGGCCTGTAGTTCCCGCCCGACGGCACGAAGGGCGCCCCGGTCACCGACCGGGGCGCCCTTTCGCCGTCCGGCCGCCCGGCCTGCGCGCCGTCTGGTTCCCCGCCGCCCGACCGACCCGCCGTCCGGCCGCCCGTCGCCTGGTTCGCCCGCCGCCCGGCCCGCGCGCCGCCGGGCTGGCGCGATTCCGGCCCGGCCGGGACAGGGCGCTGCCAGAGTGGTTGGGTGGGTGTCATCCGGTGGCGCGAGCGGCTGGGACCGGCCGTCTCGATCGCCCCCGGCGCCCGGGTCGACCGGTTCGAGGTCTTCTTCGACCTGGTCTTCGTCTTCTCGTTCTTCATCATCACCCGGACCACCGCCGCCAACATCTCCGGTTGGTCGCTCGTGCACGCCATGCTCGTGCTGGCCGTGCTCTGGTGGTGCTGGGTGGTGCACTGCGTGGTCGCCACCCGGGTCCGGCTCGGTGAGGGCTTCGTCCCCGTGCTGATGGTCATCGGCATGGCCGCGCTGTTCTGCTTCGCGCTCTCCCTCCCCCAGGCGTTCAGCGACGCGACCGACGTGGCCGCCGGGCCGATGGTCGTAGCGCTCAGCTACGTGGTGATCAGGGGTGTGCACCTGGCGCTGTACTGGCACGTCGCGCAGGAGAGACCCGGGGAGCGGCGGCTGCTGCTGAAGTACTCCCCGGAGGTCACGATCAGCACCATGCTGCTCACGGCCGCCGCGCTGATCCCGCCCCAGATCGAGGACCCGGACCGGGCGGCGATGCTGCGCGACGGCCTGTGGGTCAGCGTCGTCCTGCTCCAGTACGGCATGGGCCTGGTCGCCGGCGCCTGGGGCTGGATGGTGACCTCCGCCGAGCACTGGACGGAGCGGTACGACCTCATCCTGATCATCGCCCTGGGCGAGTCGGTCATCTCCGTCGGCGTCGGCAGCAACCTGCTCGGCCAGCCGCCCACGTGGCCGGCGGTCGCCGCGGCGGTGCTCGGCATCTTCTTCACGGCCGCGCTCTGGTGGGCGCACTACGACGTGATCGCACCGGCCGCCCGGATAGCCCTGCACGCGGCCGAGGGCCGGCCCCGGGTCTCGATGGCCCGCGACGCCTACGCCTACATGTACCTGCCGATGATCGCCGGAATCATCCTGTTCGCCCTCGGCGCGGAGGAGATCGTGCACCAGGTCGCCGATCCGGACACGCCTGTCGGGGACCCCACGATCGGCCCCGGTGTCCTGCTGCTGTTCGGCGGGGTCGCCTGCTACCTGTGCGCGAACATGCTGTTCCAGTGGCGCACCCTGCGTACCGTCTCGTGGACCAGGGTCGGTGCCGTGCTCCTCCTGGCCGCCACCGTTCCCGTCGGCCAACGGCTGCCGGGGCTGGCCGCCCTCGCCCTGCTCACCACGATCTGCGTCGGGCTGGTGGCCGTCGAGGCGGTGGTCATGGCGGACTCCCGGCGCGCCCTGCGCGAGATGGTCTTCGAGGAGAAGACCACCCACGAGGCGCACGAGGCCGCCTGGCGCGCCCGCTGGCGCGAGCCCACCCCGGACGAGCCGTCGACCTGACACCTGGGCACCGGAGCACCCGGATGTCATCCCTCGGCCCACGGCGCCGGGTAGCACCTCGTAGCACGCTCGTCAGGATTACGCCGTGGTCACCATCGGGCCCGTCCGTCGGCCCTGACGGGGCACGTGGCCTCGCGCCTGCTGTCGTAGGCTGGCCACAGCGTCGCGGTGCACCCGGCAAGGAGACCGCCGAGGGCATGGAGGCGCGGGACCGCATGGGAAACACATGCCTCCGTTCATTCCCGACGAGCGCCTGCGGGCCTTCGGCAACCAACTGATCGAGATCCACCTCTGGCTCCGCGAGGAGCTCGCCCGCCTGCGCGACGGCGTGGGCGACCCCGGCGTACGGCCGAGGGACCTGCGGACCCACTGCCTGGCCTTCTGCGCGGCGCTGACCCGGCACCACACCGGCGAGGACGCCGGGGCGTTCCGGGTGCTGGCCGAGCAGGTGCCCGAACTGGTCCCCGTGCTGCGCGAGCTTGAGGCCGACCATCACATCGTGGCCGAGGCCCTGCACCGGGTCGAGGAGCTGGCCGACGCCACCGCGCCGCCGCACGAGGTGCGGGCCGAGCTGGACACCCTCGCCGCGCTGCTCGAGACGCACTTCGTCTACGAGGAGAAGAAGCTCGTCGGCGCGCTCAACGCGCTGACAGCCGGCAGCACCGAGGGGCTCCTCGGGGTGCCCCTCCCGCCGCTCGACCGTGACCCTGGACCGGTCCACTGACCCGTACCCGGGCGAGCGCGCCGGCGGCACCACGGGGTCCACGCGGCGTTCGGCCCGGCCCGGGTCTGCCGGTAGCAGAATCGCCGCGGTCGGGCTTTGTCGGCGGGCCCGGGCCCGGCAGGGTGGGCGCATGGCGATCTTCTCTCTCCAGGCGGTCCCGTCCGACGGCCCGGGCTGGCTGGACCTGGCCCGGCGGGCCGAGGCAGCCGGCTTCGACACCCTGTTCACCGCCGACCATCCGGGTTCGGCGGCGTCCCCCTTCGTCTCGCTGGCCGCCGCGGCGGCGGTGACCTCGACGATCGGCCTGGGCTCGTACGTCTCCAACGCCGGCGTCCGCGAGCCGATGCTGCTCGCCTCGGACGTGGCCTCCCTCGACCTGCTGTCGGGCGGGCGGGCCCGGTTCGGCCTCGGCGCCGGCCACACCCCCGCCGAGTGGCGCGCGGTCGGCCGGGAGCGCCCCGACGTCGCCGGGCGGGTACGCCGCTGCCTGGCCGTGGCCGAGGCCGTCCGCGCCCTGCTCGACGGCGAAAAGGTCACCGTCGACTCCCCCGACCTGGTCCTGCGGGGCGCGCGGCTGGAGGCCCCGCGCCCGGTGCAGCGGCGGATCCCGTTCACCCTCGGCACGGCGAACTCGGCGATGCTGCGCTGGGCCGGCGCGCACGCCGACGTGGTCGGGCTGTCCGGCCTGGGGCGCACGCTGCCTGACGGTCACCGGCACGACGTGCGCTGGCGCGAGGCGGACATCGAGGCGCAACTGGCCTGCGTCGCCGCCGGGGCGGAAGGGCGGGCCGAGCCACCGGTGCTGGAATCGCTCGTGCAGCACGTCGTCGTCACCGACGACGCCGAGGCCGCCGCCGCGCCGACCGCCGAACGGATCGGGCTGAGCGTCGCCGAGCTGCTCGCGACGCCGTTCGTGCTCATCGGCACCGAGGACGAGATCGTCGCGGCGGTCGCCGCACACCGGCGCCGCTGGGGCGTCACCCGCTTCGTCGTACGCGAGGACGCACTCGACCCGCTCACGCCGGTGCTGGCCCGCCTCGCCGCCTGAGCGACGCATCGACGGCAATCGGGGCGGGGACGCTTCCGGTCATCGAAACTTTCTGACATCATCCGGCAGATAGATCGAAGGTTATGACCATGGAGGTTCGGATGCGTACCCGCCTGACGAGTTCCCTCAGCGTCGCCCTGCTGGCGACCGCCGCCTTCCTGGTGCCGGCGTCGCCCGCCGCCGCCGCGCCGTCGTTCCGCACGCCCTTCCCGTGCAACCAGACGTGGTCCGGCCAGACCCGCACCGCCCACAGCCCGCAGTACGCGATCGACTTCAACCGGACCGACGACCACGGCGATCCGGTCAAGGCCAGCGCCCCGGGCACGGTGGACGTCGTCGCCAACCTCGGCGACACCAGCTACGGCCGGTACGTGCGGATCAACCACGGCAACGGGTACACCACCTACTACGCCCACCTCAGCGGATTCAACGTCTCGGTCGGCCAGTCCGTCGGCTACAGCACCACCATCGGGTACGTGGGCAACAGCGGCGGCTCCTCCGGCTCGCACCTGCACTACGAGCAGCGCCTGAACGGCAGCGACATCAAGGTGCGCTTCAGCGGCAACCTGGCGCTCTACTTCGGGACGCAGAACTACACGCGTACCGCCGGCTGCTGATCCGGCGCGACGCCGCCGGCCGGCCGGTCGGCGGCGTCGCCCCGGTACGGTGCGCGCCCGCCACAGCGCATCCGATCCGCCGTCCGTACCCGAAGATGGGAGCATGCGGATCCTCATGGCCGGCGCGTCCGGCTTCCTCGGCACCCGGCTGGTCGACCGGCTCACGGCGGAAGGCCACCAGGTCACCCGGCTGGTCCGCCGGCCGCCGCGCACCGCCGACGAGCGGCAGTGGAACCCGTCCGCCGCGCAGCTCGACCCGGCGGTGGTGGCGGAGGCGGACGCGGTCGTCAATCTGGCCGGCGCGGGCGTGGGCGACAAGCGGTGGAACGACGGGTACCGGCAGCTGATCCGGTCCAGCCGGGTCGACACCACCACCACGCTGGCGATCACCATCGCCGGCCTGCCCGAAGCCGACCGGCCGAGGACACTGCTGAACTCCTCGGCGGTCGGCTGGTACGGCAACACCGGCGACCGGGCGGTCGAGGAGGACGCCCCGGCGGGCGAGGGCTTCCTGGCCGACGTCTGCCGGGTCTGGGAGGCCGCGACCCGGCCGGCCGAGGACGCGGGCGTACGCGTCGTGCGGCTGCGCATCGGGCTGCCGCTGCACCGCGACGGCGGGCTGCTCAAACCGCAGCTGCTGCCGTTCCGGCTGGGCATCGCCGGGCGGCTCGGCAGCGGCCGGCAGTGGCTGCCGTGGATCTCCATGACGGACTGGCTGGACGCCGCGCGGTTCGTGCTGGACCGCGACGACCTGGTGGGGCCGGTCAACCTGGTCGGGCCGGCCCCGGTGACCAACGCCGAGTTCACCCGGGAGCTGGCCCGGCAGCTGCGCCGGCCGGCGATCGTCCCGATCCCGGCGCTGGCGTTGAAGGTGGTGCTGGGCGGCTTCGCCCACGAGGCGCTGACCAGCACCCGCGTCCTCCCGGGCGTGCTCACCCGAGCCGGCTTCACCTACCGCCATCCCACCCTGGCCACCGCCCTGCACGCGGCCCTCACCGCCCCCTGAGCCGGTCGACCATGAAGTTGTCGTCACGCCGCGCGGGGCGGGGTGACGACAACTTCATGATCGGCGCGTCGGGAGCGGGATCAGCAGCCGATCACCCAGTGGTTGGGGCCGGTTTGCTTGAGGGTGCTGGTGTAGAAGGTGTTGTAGAGGCCCATCCGCTGGTTCGAGCCGTTGGCGTAGGCGTAGCCGCCGGACTGGTAGGCACGACCGGC
>NZ_WAAS01000206.1:0-11932 GCF_008806585.1 Micromonospora sp. AMSO12t | reverse complement strand
CGACCCCGCCGCCCGCGCCGCCGCCCTCGTGGCCTCGCTCGCCGACGAGGACCTCGTCGGCCAGGTGCTGATGCCGTACGCCTACGGCGACGCGGCCACCAGGGTCTCGCCCGGCTCGGCGGCCGGCAACCAGGCACTGGCCGGGGTGGACACCCCCGCCCAGATGGTCGAGAAATACCGGCTCGGCGGGCTGATCCTGGTCGGCTTCAGCGCCGACGACCCGACCAAGGGCAACCAGGAGACGACAAACGTCGACAACCCGAAGCAGGTTCGCGCGCTCACCGACGGCCTGCGCGCGGCCGCCGGTCGGCTGCCCGCCGGGCCGGCGCCCTTCCTGATCGGCACCGACCAGGAGCACGGCGTGGTCACCCGGATCACCGACGGCGTGACCCTGCTGCCCAGCGCCCTCGCCGCCGGCGCCGCCGGACGACCGGAGCTGACCGAGGCCGCCTGGCGGGCGGCCGGCACCGAACTCGCCGCGATGGGGATCAACCTCGACTTCGCCCCCGTCGCCGACGTGCTCGCCACCCGCAGCACCGTGATCGGTTCCCGGTCGTACGGTGCGGACCCGAAGGTGACGGCGGGGCAGGTCGCGGGCGCGGTCCGGGGCCTGCAGGCCGCGGGCGTCGCGGCCACCGTCAAGCACTTCCCGGGGCACGGGCACAGCGCCGCCGACTCCCACGAGGGACTGCCGGTGCTCGACCAGCCCCGCCGGACGCTGGAGACCGGGGCGTGGCCGCCCTTCTCCGCCGCCATCGACGCGGGCACGATGGCCGTGATGTCCGCCCACCTCGACGCGCGGTCGGTGGACCCGGGCACCGCGGCGACCTTCTCGCACAAGCTGCTCACCGACGTGCTCCGTGGCCAGCTGGGCTTCCAGGGCGTGGTGATCACCGACGGGATGAACATGCCGCCGGCCAAGCGCTGGTCGCCGGGTGAGGCCGCCGTGCGCGCGCTGAAGGCGGGCAACGACCTCATCCTCATGCCGCCGAACGTCCGTCAGGCGTACGACGGGCTGCTCGCCGCGCTCCGCGACAAGTCGCTGCCCCGGACCCGCCTCGTCGAGGCCGCGACCCGGGTACTGACGATGAAGTTCAAGCTGGCCGACCGGCCCACGCCCGAGCTGTCCACGCTGGCCGGCCCGGCGCACCGCAAGGCGGCGGAGGACCTGGCCGCGGCGGCGGTGACGGTGCTGCGGGGCGCCTGCGGCGGCGGCGTACGGGGGCCGGTGACCGTGACCGCCTCCGGCGGGCGCGAGCACACGCGGGCGGCGCTGACCGAGGCGCTCAAGGCGGCCGGGGTCAAGGTGGTGGCCGGCGGCGGCACGGTGGTGCACCTCGTCGGGTACGGCGACGGCGCCGGCGACCTGCGCGCCGACGCCGCCGTCACGGTCGCCATGGACACCCCGTACGTGCTGGCGAAGGCCAAGTCGCCGACCCTCCTGGCGACCTACTCCTCCAGCCGGGTGTCGATGACCGCCCTCGCCGGGGTGCTGGCCGGCAAGACCCGACCGGGCGGCCGGTCCCCGGTGCCGGTGACCGGCCTGTCCGCCACGACCTGCGGCGCCTGAGCCGCGTCAGTCCCGGTTGATCCGGGCCGACTGCTTGACCAGCTGGTACGCCGGCAGCAGCTCCACGGGGTCCGAGGTGTCCAGGCTCAGCACGATCGGACCGTAGAGGGAGGAGATCGCGATGGCCCGGTCGTGGACCGTGCCGCCGTCCTCCTTGGGGTAGCTCGCCTCGACGGCGTCGACGGTGCCGGCCTTCACCCGCCGGTACTCCGCGTCCGCGGCCTCCGGCGAGTAGGCGTCGAGGAAGTACTTGAGGTGCTCCTGTGCGCCGCCGGCGACCCCGTCGACCCGCCACACCCGCAGGAACCCGGTGGAGCCGGTCGGCCGGGCGTTGATCTCGCACAGCATGAGGGCCTTGCCGAGGCGGGGCTCGCCGAACTTCGCCGAGCCCTTCACCGCCTCGACCTTCCACCTCGCCGGCACCGAGAAGGTGACCGGCAGCTCGCAGGGCGTACCCTTGCCGCCCACCGTGGTCCCGGCGGGAGCCGCCACCACCTCGTCGTGCCAGGGCGGGCCGGGGGTCACCGTCGAGGCGGTGACGCTCGGCGAGGCCGACGGGGAACCACCGGCCGACGGTGCCTCCTTCCCGTCGGCGCAGCCGCCGGTCAGTCCGATGGTGAGCACCGCGAGCACGGCGGCGCGGGTACGACGTTGCATGGTGTCCATTCCCCATTGACGACGAGAGCCGGCTCATCAAAGCGGCGCGGGGCGGCGGCGTCAATCCGGTTGATCTACGGTGCCGCGCGCAGGGCGGCCACCAGCCACTCCACGGCGGGCACCGCGGGCGGGAACGGGGGCCGCCGGTTGAGCACCCCGATCAGCTGCCAGTACCGCTCCACCTGCCGGTCGGTGAAGGTCGCGATGCCGTCGGCGAGCGCGAGCCGTTCGGCGCGGGACAGCCCCGGGTCCACCATCTCGTCGAGCACCGCCCGCGCCCGCCCGGAGTCCGGGGCGATCCCGGCGGCGAGCGCGGCGCGTGCCGGCTCGACGGAGGGCATCGCCGGCGGCGGGGACGTCGCCGCCGCCCCGGCCACCGCCATCGCCCGTACCCGAAGCCGGAAGGCGGGGTCGGCGACCAGCCCGGCCAGCTCGACCCAGGCGTCGACCTCCTCGTCGGTGGGCTCGTCGGGCAGGTCGGCGGGGAGCGTCCGCATCGCCCGGGCCAGCCCGTCGCCGCCGGGACCGGGCTCCACGCCACCGAAGACCTCGGCGACGAACTCGTCGATGATCCGTTGCCGCTCGCGGGCGGAGAGGCGGGCCAGGTCGTTCATCAGTCTCAACTCCTCGGTCGTGCTGCCACGTCGGGCGACCGACCGCAACACCGCCCGGCGCAGCCGCAGGGTGCGGATCTCCGCGTCCAGGGCGCGGCTGTGTGCCAGGGCCACCTCCCGGACGCTCGTCCGCCGCTGGAGGATCCGGCGGACGTCGTCCAGGCCGATCCCCAGCTCCCGCAGGCTCCGGACGAGGTCCAGCCGGGCCACGGCCGCCGCGTCGTAGAGGCGGTAGCCGCCGGTGGACCGGGCGGTGGGCGGGAGCAGGTCGAGGTCGGACCAGAAGCGGATCGTCCGGACGGACAGGCCGGTCCGGCGGGCGAGTTGCCCGATGGTGAACAGGTCGGTGCGGTCGGCCACGTCGACAAGCCTCCTGTCTCCAGCCGCTGGAGGGTCAAGCGGGAAAACCGGGTCGCCCTCGGCCGTCCCACCTGGCACCCTGTGCGCCCATGGGGACAGCAGAGGGTTTCGCGTACGTCGAGCGGCCGGACGGCACGGTCGTGATCACCCACCACGGCCGGGCGGCGGGCACCCTGCGCGGCGGCCGGGCGGCGGAGTTCCTCGCCGAGGTCGACGGCGACCCGCAGCTCGTGATGGCCCGGTGGACCGGCAACTACCGCCGGGGCAACGAGCGGACCGCCCGCCAGCACCCCCGCAACCGGGGCTGAACGACGCGCAAGGGCCCGCGCTCGTGCTGAGCGCGGGCCCCACGGCGGTCTGTGCGGCTACAGCGGGATGTTGCCGTGCGCGCCTCGGGCCGCCGGGGCGGCGGCGAGGGCTTCGGCGATGCGGCGGCGGGTCTCGGCCGGGGTGATCACGTCGTCCACGACGCCGATCTCGAGGGCCCGGTTGACGCCGCCGGCGATACGGGTCTGCTCCTCGACGAGCTGCGCGCGCAGCGCCTCGCGCTCCTCGGCCGGGGCGGCGGCGAGCTTCTTGCGGTGCAGGATGTTGACGGCGGCGCCGGCGCCCATCACCGCGACCTCCGCGTTGGGCCAGGCGAACACTGCGGTGGCACCCAGGGAGCGGGAGTTCATCGCGATGTACGCCCCGCCGTAGGCCTTGCGGGTGACCAGGGTGACCCGGGGCACGACGGCCTCGGCGAAGGCGTGCAGGAGCTTCGCGCCCCGGCGGACGACGCCGTCCCACTCCTGACCCAGACCGGGCAGGTAGCCGGGGACGTCGACCAGGACGATCAGCGGTACGCCGAGGGAGTCGCACATGCGCACGAACCGGGCGGCCTTCTCGGCGCTGGAGGCGTCCAGACAGCCGCCCAGGCGCAGCGGGTTGTTCGCGATCACCCCGACGGTACGCCCGGCGAAGCGACCCAGGGTGGTCACGACGTTCGGCGCCCACTTGGCGTGCAGTTCCACCCCGGGGGCGTCCAGCAGCGCCTTCACCACCGGCTTCACGTCGTACGCCCGGTTCGTCTCGACCGGCATCTTCGCCGTCAGGTCGTGTCCCCCCTCGTCCTGGGCGGACACGTCGTCGGGCGACAGGCGCCCCTGCCGGCCGAGCAGCGCGGCGAGCTTGCGCGTCTCGGCCAGCGCCGTCTCGTCGTCGGCGCAGGTCACGTGGACCACCCCGGAGCGGCGGCCGTGCGGCTCGGGCCCACCGAGGCGGGCCATGTCGACCTGCTCTCCGGTGACGCTGCGGACCACCTCCGGGCCGGTCACGAAGATCCGACCCGCACCGCTCATCACCACGATGTCGGTCAGCGCCGGCCCGTACGCGGCGCCACCGGCCGCCGGGCCCAGCACCGTGGAGATCTGCGGCACCCGCCCCGAGGCCCGCACCATCGCCGCGAACACCTGACCCACCGCGTCCAGGGCGACCACGCCCTCGGCCAACCGCGCACCACCCGAGTGCCACAACCCGATCACCGGCACCCGCTCCCGCACCGCGGTGTCGATCGCGTCCACGACGTGCCGGCATCCCTCGGTGCCCATCGCCCCGCCCATCCGCGTCGCGTCCGTGGCGTACGCGACGACCGGCGAGCCCTCGACCTCACCGCGCGCCCACAGCACACCCGAGGTGTCCCGTGGCACCGACAGCCGCAACGAACCGGCGTCGAACAACGCCCGGAGCCGAACCTCCGGATCCCGATGGTCCGCGACGGACGATGCGTCCACGCCAACGGCGGTGGTGGTCACGTGAGCCTCCATGGCTGTGGTCTCAGGCCCGCGTGAAGACGAGAGCCACGTTGTGCCCGCCGAAGCCGAACGAGTTGTTCAGCGCGGCGGGGATGTCCATGCGGCGCGCCTCGTTGGCGGCCACGTCCAGGGTGAGCCCGTCGTCGGGGTCCTCCAGGTTGATCGTCGGCGGTACGACACTGTCGCGGATCGCCAGGATGGTGGCGATCGACTCCAGCGCGCCCGCCGCGCCCAGCAGGTGACCGGACATCGACTTGGTCGAGGTCAGCACCGGGTGGTCACCCAGCGCCGCGCGCAGCGCGGTGATCTCCGCGACGTCCCCGACCGGGGTCGACGTGGCGTGCGCGTTGACGTGCACGATGTCCGCCCTGGCGACGCCCGCGTCCGCGATCGCCTTCGCGATCGCCCGGATCGCGCCCTCGCCCTCCGGGTGCGGCTGGACGATGTCGTAGCCGTCGGAGGTGAGTCCGGCGCCGGCCAGCCGGGCGTAGACCCGGGCGCCCCGGGCGGCGGCGTGCTCCGCCCGCTCCAGCACCACGATGCCCGCGCCCTCACCCAGCACGAAGCCGTCGCGGCCCTTGTCCCACGGCCGGGAGGCCCGCTCCGGCTCGTCGTTGCGGGTCGACATCGCCCGCATCGAACTGAACCCGGCGATCGGCAGCTGGTGGATGACCGCCTCGGTGCCGCCGGCCACCACCACGTCGGCCCGGCCGGCACGGATCATGTCCATGCCGAGCGCGATCGCCTCGGCGCCGGTCGCGCAGGCGCTGGCCACCGAGTGCACCCCGGCCTTCGCGCCCAGCTCCAGCCCCACCCAGGCGGCGGGGCCGTTCGGCATCAGCATCGGGATCGTGTGCGGGGAGACCCGCCGCGGGCCGGACGCCTCCAGGATGTCGTCCTGGGCGAGCAGCGTCAGCGCGCCGCCGATGCCGGAGCCGACGCTGACGCCCAGCCGCTCCGGGTCCAGCCCGGAGTCGGCCAGGCCGGAGTCCGCCCAGGCCTGCTGCGCCGCGATGATCGCGATCGCCTCGGACCGGTCGAGCCGGCGGAGCTTGACCCGGTCGATCAGGCCGGTCGGCTCGACCGCGAGCCGGGCGGCGATCCGGACCGGCAGTTGCTCGGCCCACTCCTGGGTGAGCGGACCCACCCCGGAGCGGCCGGCGAGCATGGCGTCCCAGGTCGACGCGACGTCCCCGCCCAGCGGGGTGGTCGCGCCGAGCCCGGTGACGACGACGTCGGTGTGAGCCATGATCAGGACTGCGCCTCGATGTAGCTGACGGCGTCCCCGACGGTCTTCAGGTTCTGCACCTCGTTGTCCGGGATCTTGACGCCGAACTTCTCCTCGGCCGCCACCACGACCTCCACCATGGAGAGCGAGTCGACGTCCAGGTCGTCGGTGAAGGACTTCCCCTCGGCCACGTCGTCCGGGTTCACCCCGGCAACCTCTTCGAGGATCTCGGCGAGGCCGGCGGTGATCTCGTCACGGGTCATTGCGGTTGGTTCCTCTCATCGTGGATCATTCGACGGCCGACGACGCCGACCGTCACTCCCCGGCGCAGCGGCCGGAGGGGCTTTCAGGGGCAGCGGACGACCTGACCGGCGTAGGTCAGGCCACCGCCGAAGCCGAAGAGCAGCACCGGGGCGCCGGAGGGCACCTCCCGCCGCTCGACCAGCTTGGACAGGGCCAGCGGCACGCTCGCCGCCGAGGTGTTGCCGGACTCGACGATGTCCTTGGCGATGATCGCGTTCGGGATGCCGAGCCGCTTCGCGATGCCGTCGATGATCCGGGCGTTGGCCTGGTGCGGCACGAAGGCCGCCAGCTCCGACGGGTCCACCCCGGCGCGCTCGCACGCCTGCCGGGCCAGCGGCGCCAGCTCCGTCGTGGCCCAGCGGAAGACCGACTGCCCCTCCTGCTGGATGGACGGGCGCCAGCCCTCGATGCGTACCGCGTCGCCCTTCTCCGGCACCGAGCCCCAGACCACCGGGCCGACGCCGGCGGGCTCGCCCTCGCCGACGGCCGACACCACGGCGGCCCCGGCGCCGTCGGCGAAGATGATGCAGGTGGAGCGGTCCGTCCAGTCGACGATGTCGGACAGCTTCTCCGCGCCGATGACCAGGGCGTTGCGCGAGGCGCCGGCCCGGATGGCGTGGTCCACGGTGCCCAGCGCGTACGCGAAGCCGGAGCAGGCCGTGTTGAGGTCGAACGCCCCGGGCGCGGTGATGCCGAGCTTGGCGGCGACCCGGCAGGCCACGTTCGGGCTTCGATCGGCGGAGCTGCACGTCGCCACCACGACCAGGTCGATGTCGGCGGCGGTGAGCCCGGAGTTGGCCAGTGCCTTGCCGGCGGCGGCGGCGGCCATGTCGGCGACCGTCTCACCGTCGGCGATCCGCCGGGTGACGATGCCGACCCGGTCCCGGATCCACTCGTCGCTGGTCTCGACCAGTTGGGCGATGTCGTCGTTGGTGACCACGCGGGAGGGCTGGTAGTGCCCCATCGCGACGATCCGACTGCCGGTCATCAGAGCTGTCCTTCCGTTCGCGACTGCGGGACTCGCAGGACCGGCTCATTCCTCGCGCTCACACGTGACCTCCGATGCGGACGAGCGGTTGGCCCGGCGCGACCGGGTCGTCGTGGTGGGCGAGCCACTCGGTGAGCACACCGCTGCCGTGGGCGGTCACCTCGACCGGGCCCTGCCGGGTGGCCACGTGGCCGACGACCTGGCCGGCGCGGAGCGTGTCGCCCTCGGTGAGCTCCCGCGCCGGCTCGAAGGTGCCGGCCGACGGGGCCACCACCACGCGGAAGTGCATGGTCGGCTCGTGGCCCGGCGCCATGCCGTGCCGGGCGATCAGGTCCCGGGCGGCGGGCAGGTCGTCGGGCGTGTTGAGGGTGACCACCTCGGGGGCCCCGGCCCCCTTCAGCTCCCGCTTGACCAGGCCCGCGAGGGTGCCGGCCGGGGGCAGCTCGATCACGCCGGTCACCCCGAGGTCGGCCAGGGTGCGCATGCAGAGGTCCCAGCGCACCGGCGCGGTGACCTGGCGGACCAGGCGCTGCACCATGTCGCGCCCGTGGTTGACCGCGGCCCCGTCGAGATTCGACAGCAGGATCCGGGCCGGGTCGCTCGGGGTGATCCCGGCGGCCACGGCTGCCAGCGCCGTCTCGGCGGGGGCCATGTACGGCGTGTGGAAGGCGCCGGCCACCTTCAGGCGGATCACCCGGGCCTTGGCCGGCGGCTCGGCGGCGAGCTTCTCCAGCCCTTCGACGGAGCCGGCGGCGACGAACTGGCCGGCGCCGTTGCGGTTGGCCGGGTGCAGCCCGTGCGCGACGATCGAGGCGAGCACCTCGTCGGGGTCCCCGCCCAGCACGGCGGCCATCCCGGTCGGCTCCAGGGCGCAGGCCGCGGCCATCTCCCGCCCGCGTACGCCGGCCAGGGTGATCGCCGCCTCCGCCGGGAGCACCCCGGCGAGCGCCGCCGCGCCCAGCTCGCCGACGCTGTGGCCGACGGTGAGCGTGACGTCGTACATCGGCAGGTGCTCGGCGGCCAGCAGCGCGGCGGCGACCAGCAGCGGCTGGGTCCGCGCGGTGTCCCTGATCTCGTCCGCGTCGGCGGCGGTGCCGAGGTGCACCAGGTCGACCCCGGCCAGCGCCGACCACCAGCGCAGACGTGCTTCGGCGCCGGTGAGGTCCAGCCAGGGAGTCAGGAAGCCGGGTTTCTGGGAACCCTGGCCGGGCGAGAGTACGGCGAGCACTCCTATGACTCTCCCGGATACGCGCGGGTAGCGCTGTGCCGCCCTCGACCAAACCGCACTAGAACCTTTGGAGGGTTCCTACAAAAATCGGCGGCGATCATCACCTGTGTGTGGTGTTTTGCTGGCGTTCGGGGTCATTGTCTGAGTTGGTACCACCGGGACCACCGGGTCGAGCCGACCGACGGTGAGGGCCACCTGGAGCGCGAAGGCGTCCCGCGCGGCGAGCGGCGAGAAGCCGGTGACGTCCGAGATCCGCCGCAGCCGGTAGCGCACGGTGTTCGGGTGCACGAAGAGGGAGCGCGCGGCGCTCTCCAGCGTGCCGCCGGCCGCGAAGAAGGCGTCGAGGGTCTCCAGCAGTTCCCCGCCGGCCCGCACCAGCGCGGCGTAGACGTCGTGCCGCAGCCGCCGGCGCGCCTCCGCGTCCCCGGCCAGCGCCCGCTCCGGCAGCAGGTCGTCCGCCGGCACCGGCCGGGGCGCGGTCGGCCAGGCCGGTGCGGCCCGGAAGCCGGCCAGCGCGGCGCGCGCCGACTCGGTCGCCTCGTCCAGGCTCGGCACGGCCGGACCGACCACCACCGGCCCGTCCCCGAAGGCGCCGAGCAGCTTGCCGGTGGCCGCGACCGGGTCGGCGGCGCCGCCCAGCACGATGACCAGCCGATCGCCGTGCACCCCGCCGATCACCTCCGTGCCGATGCGCCGGGCCTGCCGGTGGACGGTGTGCAGCACGGCGGAGACCTCCCCGCCGGGGGAGCGGCCGACCGCCACCGCCACCGGCGGGGCGTCCGCCCAGCCGAGCGCCGCCGCCCGGCTCGCCAGCACGTCCGGCGAGTCGCCCCGCAGCAGCGCGTCCACCAGCAACGCCTGCAACCGGGCGTCCCAGGAGCCGCGCGACTCGGCGGCCCGGGCGTACACCCGGGCGGCGGCGAAGGCGATCTCCCGGGAGAACCGCAGCACCGCCTCGCGCAACTGCTGTTCCTCGCCCTTCGCCGCCAGGTGCGAGACCTGCTCCTCGACGACGTCGATCATCACCTTCACCAGCGCGACGGTCTGCTGGAGGCTGATCGATCGGGCGAGCGCCTGCGGCGCGGTGGCGAAGACTTCGTCCGAGACCTCCTGGGTGCTGTCCGCCGTGCCGCCGCCGTCGCGCAGCCACTGCACCAGCGACCGGGCGCCGGCCTGGGCCACCAGCATCACCCAGGAGCGGTGGTCGGGCGGCAGGTCGCGGAACCAGGGCAGCGCCTCGTCCATCCGGGCCACGCTGGCGCTTGCCAGCGCCCCCGCCGCCCGCTCGATCCGGCGCAGCGTGGCCGACAGTTCCGTCCCGCCCGGCTCGCTCACCGCCCCAGCCTGACACGCCCCGACCTGCGGCGGTGGGTCAGGCCGGCGGCGGGGCGGGCAGTCCCAGCTCCTGGGCCAGGATGGCGGCCTGCACCCGGCTGCGCAGGTCCAGCTTGGCGAGGATCCGGCTGACGTGGGTCTTGGTGGTGCTCTCGGCCATCGCCAACCGGTCGGCGACCTGCTGGTTGGACAGGCCGAGCCCGAGACAGGCCAGCACGTCGCGCTCCCGGGGGGTCAGCGCGTCCACCGCCTGCCGGGCCGCGGCGGAGGTGGTGGGGGCGGTCGCCGCGAACTCGGTGATCAGGCGGCGGGTGACCGCCGGGGCGATGAACCCCTCGCCCCGGGCGACCGTCCGCACCGCCGCCACCAGGCCCGCCGCGTCGATGTCCTTGAGGACGAAGCCCGCCGCGCCGGCCCGCAGCGCCCCGAAGACGTACTCGTCGACGTCGAAGGTGGTGAGCACGAGCACGTCGGCGAGCCGGTCGGCGGCGATCTCCCGGGTGGCCGAGATGCCGTCCAGCCGGGGCATCCGCACGTCCAGCACCGCGACGTCCGGGCGCAGCTCCCGGCACAGCCGGACCGCCTCGGCGCCGTCCTCGGCCTCACCCACCACCTCGACGCCGGCCGCACCGGCCAGGATCAGCGCCAGCCCGGCCCGCACCGCCGGCTGGTCGTCGGCGAGCAGCACCCGGATCACCTCGGCCATGCCACGCCCCGTCCCCTCACGACGCCACCTCCGTCGGCAGCTCCACCCGTACCCGCCAGCGGCCCTCCGCCGGGCCGGCGGCGAACCGGCCGTTCAGCAGCGCCGCCCGCTCCCGCATCCCGATCAGGCCGGCGCCCGCGCCGGTCAGGGTGCCCCGGCCGGCGCCGACCGGGTTCTCCACGCCCACCACCACCCCTGCCGGCTCGTACGCGACCAGCAGGTCGGCCTCGCCGGCGCCGTGCTTGAGCGCGTTGGTCAGCGACTCCTGCACGATCCGGTACGCGGCCAGGTCCACCCCGACCGGCAGCGCGCGGGGCTCGCCGCGTCGGGTCGCCCGGACGGTCAGCCCGGCGGCGCGCACCCGGTCCACGAGGGCGTCGACCTCGCTGAGCCGCGCCCGGGTCGTCTCGTCGGTGGCGTCGACGGCCGCCCCGCCCTCCGCCGGTTCCCGCAGCAGGCCGATCATCTGCCGCATCTCGCCCAGCCCCTGCACGCTGCTCTCCCGGATCACCCGCAGCGCCGACTCGACCTGCGACCGGTCGAGCCCGGGCACGGAGAGCGCGGCCGTGGCGTGGATGGCCACCGCGCTCAGGTGGTTGGCGATCACGTCGTGCAGCTCCCGGGCCATCCGGGCCCGCTCCGCGCCGACGGCCTGCCGGCGGTCCAGCTCCACCAGCCGGGCCGTCTGCTCGGCCCGGGCCCGTTCGGCGACCGCCTGGTCCCGGTACTGCCGCACGCTGACCCCGGTGAGCACCGGCAGCACCCCGGCCAGCACCACGGGCGCCCCGATGCCCACGCCCCGCCAGTCGCCTCTCAGCAGCACCCCCACCGCCGTGCCGAGGACGCTCAATCCGATCGTGACCTGGAGCAGCCGGCGCCAGGTCCGGGCCGAGCCGAACACGCACGCGTCGTAGAGCACCTGGGTGTAGACGAGGACGGTGGCCAGCGAGCCGCCCATCGCGAGGTCGGCCACCACCGCCACCGTGCCGAGCGCCAGGCTGGCCCGGCTGGCGACCCGGCGCAGGCCCACCGCCGTGCAGACCACCGCCAGCGGCAGCAGGAACAGCGGTTCCGGCAGGTCCGGGTGCCAGGACAGTTGCGGCTGCGTGCCCAGGCCGTACAGGACCGCCCCGCCAACCAGGGAGGCGCA